>NZ_JADEXF010000067.1 GCF_015207245.1 Nostoc cf. edaphicum LEGE 07299 | reverse complement strand
GCATTGTATAAAGAGAACTTGGAAGTAAAAAACAACATCTTAATCAGGTTTTCCAGTCGTTCATAGAAGTTTGAAGTTTTTTAACAAAAGTTTTAATCTGAAAGCCTGGAGATCGTAAACTTATTCCGTGGATGTCTGTTTTAAACCTTTCGTAACTCGTCAGGCAGTGCTGACATCAAAAATAAACTGAACCATTCAGTTTTGAGTCCAATTATTCTTAACCAAGCAAACTAGGAGACAAAAGCAATGGTTTTAGATGCATTTGCAAAAGTAATCACCCAAGCTGATGCACGCGGTGAATATCTCAGCGCTGCTCAGTTAGACGCTCTAGCTGCCCTTGTGAAAGACGGCAACAAACGTGCAGATACCGTAAACCGGATTACCAGCAACTCCTCAGCAATTGTTGCCAATGCAGCTCGCGCTCTGTTCGCAGAACAACCTCAGTTGATCGCTCCTGGTGGTAATGCTTACACCAACCGTAGAAATGCTGCTTGCTTGCGTGACATGGAAATCATCTTACGCTATGTCACCTATGCAATCTTTGCAGGTGATGCAAGTGTGTTAGATGACCGTTGTTTGAACGGTCTGCGCGAAACCTACTTGGCTCTAGGAGTTCCTGGTGCTTCTGTAGCAGTTGGCGTACAAAAGATGAAGGACGCAGCTTTGGCTCTTGTTAACGACCCCAACAATATCACCAGAGGCGATTGCAGCGCTATATCATCTGAAGTTGCTAGCTACTTTGATCGTGCAGGCGCAGCAGTAAGCTAAACCCGATTGAGACTATTGACTGACAACTGTCAGTTAGACAAAACAAATTTCAACAAGATTGTAAATAGGGAGATACTAAACCGATGAAGACACCTCTTACCGAAGCAGTTTCAACCGCAGATTCTCAAGGTCGCTTCCTTTCCAGCACCGAACTTCAAGTCGCTTTTGGTCGTTTCCGTCAAGCTCCTGCTAGCATGGAAGCAGCAAAAAGCTTGACTGCTAATGCCCAACGTTTGACAGAAGGCGCAGCTCAAGCGGTGTACAACAAGTTCCCCTACACCACTCAACAACAAGGCCCTAACTTCGCTTCTACCAACACTGGTAAAGAAAAGTGTGCACGTGACATCGGCTACTACCTGCGGATTGTTACCTATTCCTTAGTTGTCGGTGGTACAGGTCCATTGGATGAGTTCTTGATTTCTGGTTTGACTGAAATCAACCGCACCTTTGATCTATCTCCCAGCTGGTACGTTGAAGCTCTCAAGTACATCAAGGCTAACCACGGTCTAAGTGGCGACCCTGCTGTAGAAGCTAATTCCTACATCGACTACGCAATTAACGCTCTAAGCTAATAGAGTGTATTTGGCCCGGAAAGGAAAACAAGCTCTGTTGGCAAATAGCTAGGAGTTGGTTTACCTTTCTGGGCAGTTTTATTTTCAAAAGGCTGTTAAAAAATTAGAAAAATTTTTTCTAAAAAGTTTTCAGTTTTGCATTAAAAACTGAGGAGGTTTAAATATGGGAGCTTTGGGACAAGCATCAAGACTAGGGATTGGAGCCTTTGAAGACTCAGGACTGGCAGAATTACGTCCTGATAGAACAGAAGCGGATGTGCAAGTGATCATCCGGGCAGCTTACCGTCAGGTTTTGGGTAATGAATACCTGCTGGAAGGAGAGCATCTTGTCAGTGCTGAATCACTGTTGCAGCAAGGTGTGATTTCAGTTAGGGGTTTTGTGCTAGCCATTGCTCAATCCGAACTATACCGAGAAAAATTTTTCCATTCCAACTCGCAAGTTCGGTTTATCGAGTTGAATTATAAGCATTTATTGGGTCGCGCCCCAGAAGATGAGTCAGAGATTTCGTACCACGTTGAGCTTTACAACTCCCAAGGTTACGAAGCTGAGATTAACTCATATATTGACTCGCAAGAATATCAAGAAAACTTTGGCGAAAACATTGTACCATACTATCGTGGCTTTAAAAGTCAAGTAGGGCAGAAAAACGTTGGCTATAGCCGATTGTTCCAACTATATCGGGGTTATGCCAATAGCGATCGCGCTCAAGGGCAAAAACAAGGACGCCTAACTTGGGAAATAGCTAAGAATCTGGCTTCACCTATCTACCCAGTCTCTACAGGAGCCTTAACAGGTCTCTCAACAGGTGAGCGAGGAGAAACATACCGGATTAGAGTACTACAAGCAGCTTCTCCAAACTCAACTGTAGTGCGGCGGGGTACTGCGGAATTGCTCGTACCCTACGAGCAACTTTCTAGTAAATTGCAGCAGCTTAATCGTAAGGGCAGCAAGGTTATTAGCATCACATCTGTATAAATTAGGGAATAGGGAATTAAGTGAGTAGTTAGGAATAAGGATTGAGGAGTTATGAGTTATTCAATTCCTAACTCTATCCCTACTCTCAAGTCCTAACTCTTAACTTCTAACTTTTCCCAACTACCAATTACATAAGGAAAATTACCAATGGCTATTACAACAGCAGCTTCCCGTCTGGGAACAGAAGCTTTTAGTGATAAAGCTCCTCTAGAATTGCGTCCAAATGCAACTAAAGAAGACATAGAGAGAGTAATTGCTGCCGTCTATCGTCAGTTGTTGGGCAACGATTACTTAATGAAATCTGAGCGTCTCACAAGTGCTGAATCTCTTCTGCGCGATGGGAAAGTTACAGTACAAGAGTTTGTGCGTCAAGTAGCTAAATCGGAACTGTACAAATCCAAGTTTTTCTACAACAGTTTTCAAACTCGCGTCATTGAACTGAACTATAAACATTTGTTGGGTCGTGCTCCCTATGATGAGTCTGAGGTGATTTATCACTTAGACTTATATCAAACCAAGGGATATGAAGCCGACATTGATTCCTATATTGATTCGCCAGAGTATCAAAGTAGCTTTGGTGACAATATTGTGCCTTTCTATCGCGGTTTCAAAACTCAAACAGGTCAAAAAACTGTCGGATTTAGCCGGATATTCCAACTTTATCGCGGTTATGCCAATAGCGATCGCTCCCAACTTAGAGGTAATTCTCCCCGTCTTGCAGTTGAATTAGGTCGCAATAGTGCATCTGTTGTTGTCCCTCCATCTGGTAGTGCTTCTGGTTTTTCTTACGTTGCTCCTGGAAAAGGCGTTACCCCCAACAGTACTTTCGGTGGTGCAGGAACTTTTGGCCAAGAAGGCAGACTTTACCGCGTTGAAGTGGCAGGCGTTTTTGGAGCCGGATATCCTAGTACACGCCGCGTCAATCAAGCTGTGATTTTACCATATGAAGGGCTATCTCCTTACTTCCAGAGAGTGGTAAAACAAGGTGGTAAAATCGCCAGTGTGAAGCCACTTTAATTTCATTAGTCATTAGTCATTGGTCATTGGTCATTAGTTATTAGTTTTTGACCAAGGATTAATGAAAACTACGATTTATAAATTAGGAACTGATTTATGCTGGGACAAATTAGTGGTAGAAATAGTAGTAACCGCTCCTTCCGCTATGAAGTAGTTGGTATGCGCCAAAGCGAAGAAACAGAAAAAGTCGGCTATCCCATTCGTTCTAGTGCCAGTGTCTTTATCACAGTGCCTGAGAACCGGATGAATCAAGAAATGCAGAGGATCACTCGCTTGGGCGGCAAAATAGTTAGCATTCAGCCCTGGAACGGTGAGGCTCAAACAAATAGCGAACACGGCCATCAATCTTCTCATGAATCCCAGTCCGGAGAAAACTGAAGATTTATCACTGACAGGTAACAATGCCGAAGGTGGATCTTTAACAGTAGAGCAAGCTCTAGCTAATCTTGAAAGTGCAGATTTAGGTCTGCGATTTTATGCTGCTTGGTGGTTGGGCAGGTTTCGTATAAATGAATCAGCTGCGGTTACAGCACTGATCAAAGCCTTAGAGGATGAAGCCGACAGGACACCAGAAGGCGGATATCCTCTGCGGCGAAACGCAGCTAGAGCATTAGGGAAACTTGGCGATCGCCAGGCAGTATCACCTTTAATTGGGTGTTTAGACTGCTCAGACTTTTATGTGCGGGAAGCTGCGGCACAATCCTTAGAGATGCTGGGCGATCCGGTTTGTATTCCCGCCCTGATTGAATTATTACAAGTAGGTTTGCAGGGAGAGCAGCTGATATCACAGCCTGATTTATCTCAACCCTACGAAGCCATTTTAGAAACCTTGGGAGCCTTGAGGGCAACTGAGTGTATCCCCTTGGTAAAACCATTTTTAGAGCATCCAATCGAATTGGTGCAATATGCTGCCGCACGAGCGATGTATCAATTAACCCAAGAACCAGTTTATGGAGAACGGTTAATAAAAGCTCTGGCAGGAGATAAATTACAATTGCGTCGAGCAGTGTTAGCAGACTTGGGAGCGATTGGCTATCTACCCGCAGCAGACGCGATCGCCGAAACTCTTGCCGAAAATAGTCTAAAGCTAATTTCTCTTAAAGGATTATTAGAATATCAAGTTAAGCACACAGCAACAAGCACTTTGTCAGATGGTGCGATTAAAGTAATAAATTTGATGGACTCACTTTTGTAGTCATAATTTCCCAGGCATTAGTTGTTATTAATACGCTTAAATTAACCGTTTCTCACAGGTAAACCCCTAACATAATTGCGAGATAAGGGCTAGGGGTTTTATATCTGATGTCAACTACGGAGGACTTAAGCTACAATTGGCAGATCCCTAATGACTCATGGCAAATTATTATGAATAACAGTGACCTTGCCCAAATATTAATTCGTGCTGTGGAAGAAGCAGACTCCTCGGATCGCTTATTAGACGCAGTTCAGGAGTTAGCGGCAGCTGGTATTGAGGAATCTGTTCCCACTCTGATTGCAGCTTTGGGCTACAACAATCCAGGGGCAGCAGTGGCGGCAGTAGATGGATTAATTGCGATCGGGGAAGTCGCAGTACCATCACTATTGGAACTAATTGATGACTACAACTACAGTGCTAGAGCCTGGGCTATTCGTGCCTTAGCGGGAATTGGTGATGCCCGGGCGCTGGATACCTTGTTAGAGGCAGCAAAAACTGATTTTTCCTTAAGCGTGCGGCGAGCAGCTGCTAGGGGATTAGGCACTTTGCGTTGGCAGCAACTACCTGCTGAGAAAGTAGAATCTGTTCAGATTCAGGTATTAGAGGCACTATTACTAATTTCTCAAGATCCAGAGTGGATAGTGCGCTATGCAGCAGTGACGAGTTTAGAAACACTAGCGATCGCCATAGCAGTCACTTTACCCGATCAAGCGTCACGGATTACAAATCAACTTCAGCGAATACTCGATACCGATGCCGATCTGGGAGTTCGCACCCGCGTAAAGTTTGCACAGCAGAAAATTCAACAGCAACAACATCAAGAAGTGTTTGCACCAAAAAGAAAGCTAGAAAACACTGAAGTGTCTGAAATACCTTATCGTGGTGCTGGCAGACGGTAAATTACCAGACACCAACCGCGCTTGCGGTATGGTGTTAGGTCTCCCAATTCATCGGAGATAGCCTTCAGAACTCCTTAGTTTTATTGGTCTTACATTCGCTTCTCCGATGGGGAGTCCTGGTTTCCAAGACCTTAAGTTTTTGTAAAACTAACCAGGCGATAAAGATTGAATTTCTGCCTGGATATTGCCACGAGCAGATGGTTCGGCAAACTCTGACATTAAAGGCGTAAAATAAATACGCGATCGCTGTAGAAATCGTTCTAAAATTTTCTGACGGTTTGTGATATAATTTGCCTCTGCCACCCAGCCGTATTCTTGACGAATAGCATGGGCGTATTCTTTATAATCAACTTGGTTAGTAGCCAAAATCGCTAAATCTGCATCAACTAGGACTTGGCTATCATAGTCATTTACCGCAGCTTGGTGGTTTTTAGTGTTCAGAATCAGACGGGTTACAGTAGTTATGATACTTTCTGGAATACCCAAATTACTCAGCAACTCAAAAGCGTAGTCTGCACTTCGTTCTTCGTTATCTATGGCTTCAGTGTCATACACTACATCGTGAAACCAGGCAGCTAGTTGAACAGCAGCTAGGTTATTGGTGTAACCTTGCAAAATCTCAATTGTGCTGAGAACGCGATCGATGTGTTTCAGTGTATGGTAGTAGCGCTCAGGGGTAGAGTAAGCTGTAACCAAGTCATTAAAGGCATTCTCCGCCGCTACTTGGTCAACGCCAAAAGGTTGGAGTGTATGTTGCCAGTTAGAAAATAAAATATCCATGAAGTTTTCTGTAGGCATAGAGTGAGTATACCCATTCTGAATATTGGAAAAAATAGGTACATGATGTTAAAACAGCAGTAGAAGACTTCAGCTAGAACCTCATCTTCTAACTCCGCCAGGAGAAAGGGAGAGAAATATTTTTCTCCCTTTGCTTGCAGCTACGGTGTACACACACACGAATATATTTATCAGTTATAAATCAATTTGGTAAAAGTAATTTAGCTCCGTTTTTCTTAGTAAGGGAGCTTTTTATTTGTTTATTTTAAAACAAAATCATGTTTCAAGATTTAATTGGTTGGGAATACTGAAGTTATAGACGAATATTACACATCGGGGTGTTAGTAACATCACAACAGAAAACGGGAGCAAAAATAGTATATAAGTACTATGAAAATTTTTAGAAGCTGAAATATTAATTAGATGTCAGATTACACTATGAGCCAAAATTATTTTTTTAATAGTGACTTCCAGCGAGATGATCTCTACTGTTCGTTTTTAGAAAACCTGCCAATTGCGGCTGCAATTTTAGACTGCGAAATGAAGTATTTGCTGACCAGCCAACGATGGTTGAGTGAGCTAGGACTAGAGGGACAAGATATTATTGGGCGATCGCATCTAGAGGTCTTTCGGCAGTTTTGTGAACCATTGACACAGGCATACCAGTACTGTTTGATGGCAGCGGTTGAATTATGTGTAGAGGAGCAATTTCAGCAGGCTGATGGTTTAACAGGCTGGCGTCAGTGGACGCTTCGCCCGTGGTGCAGTAGCACTAGAGTTGTGAACGGGGTGATGCTTGTGGCTGAAGATGTCACAGATCGCAAACAGGCAGAACTGGCATTACGCCACAGTGAGGAACGCTACCGCTTCCTGATTACAGCCATATCTCAAATTATTTGGGATACCAAAGCTGAAGGTGAATTTATCAATGAGCAGCCAGGTTGGAGTGCCTTTACCGGACAATCCTTCGAGGAACTAAAGGGCTGGGGCTGGCTGAATGCGGTTCACCCAGATGACCAGTTGCACACAGCGAAAGTTTGGTCACAAGCAGTTACAAGTCGAACCTTGTACAAATTAGAACATCGTTTGCGCCGCCATGACGGTGAGTATTGCCACATGAGCGTTCGGGGTGTCCCAATATTGAACCCTGAAGGCAATATTCGCGAATGGATTGGAGTTCATACAGATATTACAGAATACAAACAAGCCCAAGAAGCTATGTTTTGTCTAGCGGCAATTGTCGAGTCTTCAGATGATGCCATTATCAGCAAAACCTTGGACGGAGTGATTGTCAGCTGGAATCGTGGGGCAGAAGCACTGTTTGGTTATCAAGCACAAGAAGTCATTGGCCAACCTATGGCAATGCTTGTTCCTAGCGATCGCATCAATGAAGAACCCCAAATACTAAAAAAACTCAGGCAAGGAGAACGAGTCGATCACTTTGAGACCGTGCGTCAACGCAAGGATGGGACGTTGATTGATCTTTCGCTGACGATTTCTCCAGTTAAAGATTCCACAGGTAAAATCATCGGTGCCTCTAAAATTGCTCGTGATATCAGTGCTCGTAAAGAAGCCCAAGAAGCTTTGCGGCAGAAAGCAACTGATTTGGAAACTGCATTGCTTGAACTGAAGCGAACGCAGACTCAGCTAGTGCAAAATGAGAAAATGTCTAGTTTGGGACAGTTAGTTGCTGGGGTAGCCCATGAAATAAATAACCCAGTCAACTTCATCTATGCCAACTTCAAGCCTGCTAATGAGTACATTCAACATCTGCTAGGACTGCTGCAATTGTATCAACAGCATTATCCCAGCCCAGCGCCAGAAATCCAGGGCAAAAGCGAGGAGATCGACCTAGAATTCCTACTAGAAGATTTGCCCAAGTTGCTTCGTTCAATGGAAGTTGGCGCAGACCGGATTAAAAAAATTGTGCTTTCTTTACGGAACTTCTCGCGTATGGACGAAGCCGAGATGAAAGCGGTAAATATCCATGAAGGCATTGATAGTACGCTGATAATCTTACAGAATCGGCTGAAAACCAAGCACGATCATCCAGGAATTGAAGTTATTAAAGACTATGGCAACCTGCCGTTAGTTGAGTGCTACGCTGGGCAACTGAACCAGGTGTTTATGAACATCATTAGCAATGCAATTGATGCTCTCGAAGAACCACACCAATCATGCAGGCTTCAGGAAATTGAGCAAAAAACCAGTGAAATTCGGATTTGTACAGCGATGCTAGGTTCAGACCATGTACAGATCCGAATTGTGGATAACGGTCCCGGTATCCCAGAATTTGTTCAAAAACGATTGTGTGACCCATTCTTTACGACTAAGCCAGTTGGTAAGGGAACAGGATTGGGAATGTCGATCAGCTACCAAATTGTAACCGAGAAGCATGGTGGCTCATTGCGATATCATTCCATACCCGGTCAGGGAGCCGAGTTTGTGATTGAGATTCCGATTCGACAGTCTAAGTGTTGTCTGCCAATGTTAGGAGATAAAACCGTAAACAAGACAATAAGCGAAACTACATTAATGGTCTTGTCAGATTTTAGCGATCAATGACGGGCACTTTAAAGCAGCTATGCTAAGGGCAGAAAAAATGCCAAAAATTCTGGTAACGCAAAGATTACAAAACATCTGTATAGAATCTAGCCCCGCAGCATGAGTTGAGTTTTTATCATAAGTTCCACTCAGAAGCGACAAAATGTTTAAAAACCTTCTGTACTTTGCCTTCAAGAACATCCCCACCAAAAGTTACCAAGACTCTTAATCCTGGCTCAGAATGATCCTTATTACAGGTTGGAACGTTTTTTATTGCACCCTACGAAATTTAGTGAGTCTATTTGGGAAAACTAGTTTCAGAAGAAATTCCACACCCCTTATGAAACGCTTCGGCTGGATGGCTTTGTGTCTCATTATGTGGCAATAGGCGGTAAGGGACTAGCTGTTGGGAAGTATACCCATGCTCTTCTTACGCATTAGGTATTGCTCAATTGGCCTCAACCTGGCAATTATTCTGTGGACTTACTACCTTATTCGCAAAGAAACCATGAAACGAAATCAAGCAGAAACTGACCTCCAGCAAAATAACCTGACGCTTCAAGAGCAAACTAGTTTGATGCAACTGATCCTGAAC
>NZ_JADEXF010000066.1 GCF_015207245.1 Nostoc cf. edaphicum LEGE 07299 | reverse complement strand
CGTTTGGATGAAAACTCCTTATTTGATTTTTTTTGGTTAGTTGTTAACTCTCTATTTCTTGGTTTCTTAATTGGAGTATCAATTAAATCTTCTCCTAGATAACCTAAATCTCCCTTAAAGTTTTGTTTGGGATCTAAGTTATCTCGATTTTCTCTAAATATTGTTATATCGCTTTTCGGTCCGGGTTCCCCAGCGATAACATCAACAATATCCCTTGCATCTGGTAAAATAATTATCTGAGTTTTAAAGGTGTGTTTACTCGTCTTACCAGAAAAATATTTTTCTTGCTCTTTATTGTCTCCAGGTCTTTCCCTAACTTGTTCATAGCTATCTATGATTAATTCATAATCTGTGAGTATCTCTTTAACTACTTCATAGTCAGATTCTTTTTTTTTAATTGTTCAACTAAACTCGATGGCAGCAATTCTTGAAGGATTGGTAACCAATAATTAAATGTATCATTTGCTGTCGATTCACTTACTCCAAACGGGATACCAAGAAGTTGAAATGTCGTCAAATGTCGGAGATAGACCAAAGTTAAAATTATTTGTTCTCTTACAGATAGTTTTGGTTTACGACCTCCACCAGCAGCAATAATTCTAACTTTCTGGGATTCTAATAACTCTTGCAATTCAAGAGTGTAATCGTTCCACATTTTGGATTAATTTTTGTAACTGTTCATACTCCAGACCAATTAACCGCTTTGTTTCTTTAGGGTTGTTTTCAATATGGTTTAGTATCTCGCTCATGTTTCTGTATAAAAAAACTCTCTGATGTTCTTTTACCACAGAATGTTACTATTTTGGAGATGTCTATTGATTAAACATAATATTATTTTGCTGAAAATCAGCCTTTGATGATTAAATTCCGCGAAATCACGGACATAAATAAAAACTTTTACTAAAAAAAATGCGCTTTTTGCTGAACCAGAATCCAACTTAATTGAGACAAAATAGCTCTGTAAAGCTTTTAAAAGTGTAAAATTATGGCTCGAAAAAAACGTAGTTCCCGGATTTTAGAAAAAGCTGAGTTTAGAGTTGCCGGGCTGAAAGCTATCGATCCAAAGATCAATTTTGATGAGACTTACAACTTGCAAAATTTGAATCAATTAATAGATAATTTTCACAATATGCTTGATGATTATAACGCTGCTATAGCTATGATTGACTCTTCTAGAAATAAGCTGGATGAGATGGAAAAAACCTTAAGTCAAGTTTCAGACAAAATGCTAACGTGGGTTGGTTGCAAGTATGGCAGAAACAGCAACGAATATGAACTTGCAGGTGGCGTTAAAGACAGTGAACGTATCCGTAAAAGCAGATTGACACGCTTGAAATCTAACACAGATAAAACATCAGATGAAAATGCTTTAACTGCTACGCCCTAACGGAAGTCAAAAGGCTTATAGAATCTGCTTTTAACTTTTTTAGAATGATATCTGTAAAAATTCAAGGTGTCCAGCAGATCCCCGACTTCTTAAAGAAGTCGGGGATCTATTTCATCACGAATAATCCAGGGCTGCTATATAATAATGCATTAACCCAGAACTTCCGAAATCTTAAAATTGAATGACCAGGTTTATCCATGATAAATTCGCCAAAGACTATCTAGAAGAACTACTAAAAGATTACGGAGAAGTCAAAGCATCAGAAAAAGTCTCAGGAGAGATTAAAGAAATAGATGTTTTATTCACTCCTGCTAAACAGCAAAGCTCTAATATACAAATACTAGGTTTGTTAGGAAGATTTGCCCAACAACCTGCAATTATAGAACCATACCGGAATCCAGCTTCCACCGATGAAATCTGCGACTGTATTCTCAAATTATTAGAAATCAAGGCTCTCCTGCGACGAGAAGCTAAAACCAATAAAACCAAACTTCAGGACTCAGAAATTCCCAAATTATGCGTTCTTACACCTACCATATCTGAAACTAGATTGTCTAGCTTTGGAACTATACAAAAAGCAGGTTGGTTATCAGGAGTGCATTTTCTGCCAGATGCCTTGCGGACAGCAATTGTAGCAATACACCAACTACCCCAAACACCAGAGACATTATGGTTAAGGCTTTTAGGTAGGGGAAACGTGCAGTCACAAGCGATTATCGAGTTGCAAGCGTTACCATTAGATCATCCATACCAAAAAGCAACTCTTGAATTAGTTTACAACTTGCGCGAAAACTTGAGAGTAAATCAAGAATTAGAAGCAGATGATAGGGAATTAATTATGCGACTAGAACCACTTTATCAAAGAGACAGAGAACAAGCCAAAGAAGAGGGCAGGCAAGAAGGAAGGCAAGAAGGAAGGCAAGAAGGGAAACAAGACTTAATACTGCGTCTACTAAATCGCCGTATTGGTGAGATTGATACGTCATTAATCGAGCAAATTCAAGGCTTATCGATTGAACAATTAGAGAATTTAGGAGAGGCATTGCTAGATTTTTCTAGTGTTGCTGATTTAGAAACTTGGTTAAACCAACAATCAATCTAATTTCTTATTACTACACCTGCCGACTAGAAGTCGCGGCTATACAGACGAAACCCACCTCCGTGGGTTAAAAATTCTTGATTTACTCTTAGTCCACGGAGGTGGACTTTGTTTGTGTAGTAGCGAATTCCATTCGCCTTTCCAAACTGCAAACAACCGATTACCAGTAAGGCTTTCAGTAATAAAAGTGAGTTAAACTCTTATAGCCAAGTATTGACTAAAAATATTTCATAATTAAAGATAGAACATCCCAATGGAGAACATAAAAATGCTAGAACAATATCGTAAACACATTGCCGAAAGAACAGCACTCGGTATTCCTCCTTTACCATTGGATGCGAAGCAAACCTCAGAATTATGTGAATTACTGAAAAATCCGCTAAAGGGTCAAGAGGATATATTATTACATTTATTGCGCGATCGCGTTTCTCCTGGTGTTGATCCAGCAGCTTATGTCAAAGCTGGATTTCTCACCGCGATTGCCAAAAAGGAAATCATCAGTCCCTTGGTTTCGCGCATAGAAGCGGTGCAATTGCTGGGCACGATGGTAGGTGGTTACAATGTACAATCTTTAATCGATTTGCTGCAATGGCCCACGGTATCCGTCTCAGACTCATCTGAAACACCTTTAGTAATGGGTGGACAAGGAAAGGAACCCATTTCTGCCTACGCCGCCAACGCTTTAAGCAAAATCCTCTTGGTGTATGACGCTTACCACGATGTTTTAGAGTTGTCTAAAACCAATCCTTTCGCCAAACGGGTGATTGACTCTTGGGCGGAAGCTGAATGGTTTACCATGCGCCCCACAGTCCCAGAAGCGATTACTGTCACCGTTTTTAAAGTTCCTGGCGAAACCAATACCGACGATTTATCCCCCGCCCAAAGCGCCACAACTCGCCCAGATATTCCCTTACACGCTTTGGTGATGTTAGAGTCACGGCAACCGGGAAGCTTGGCAACAATTGCCGAATTGAAGAAAAAAGGGCATCCTGTAGCTTACGTGGGAGATGTAGTTGGTACAGGTTCCTCGCGTAAATCTGCTATTAACTCAGTATTGTGGCACATGGGAAATGATATACCTTTTGTGCCAAACAAACGCGCTGGGGGTTATGTTTTAGGTGGTGCGATCGCGCCAATCTTCTTTAACACAGCAGAAGATGCCGGTGCTTTGCCTATTCAGTGCGATGTCACCAAACTAGAAACTGGCATGGTAATTACCATCCATCCCTACAAAGGCGAAATCACCAATGAAGCAGGCGAAGTCATTTCCACCTTTGCCCTCAAACCTGACACCATCCTCGATGAAGTCCGCGCAGGTGGACGCATCCCCCTACTTATCGGACGTACCCTCACCGACAAAACTCGTCTTGCACTTGGTTTAGAACACAGCACCGTTTTCACCCGTCCCCAGCAAGCCTTTGATACAGGCAAAGGCTACAGCTTGGCACAGAAAATGGTAGGTAAAGCTTGCGGATTACCTGGTGTGCGTCCCGGCACATCCTGTGAACCCATCATTACCACCGTTGGTTCTCAAGATACCACAGGCCCCATGACCCGCGACGAATTGAAAGAACTTGCCTGTCTTGGTTTCAGTGCAGACTTAGTGATACAAAGTTTCTGCCACACAGCAGCTTATCCCAAACCAGTAGACATCCAAACTCATCACGAACTCCCCGATTTCTTTGCTTCTCGTGGCGGTGTCGCCCTCCGTCCCGGTGATGGTATCATTCACTCTTGGTTAAACCGGATGCTGTTACCCGATACCGTAGGAACTGGCGGCGACTCTCACACCCGCTTCCCCTTGGGTATTTCCTTCCCCGCCGGTTCTGGATTAGTAGCTTTTGCAGCCGCCTTGGGTGTGATGCCTTTAGATATGCCAGAGTCAGTTTTGGTAAGATTCAAAGGTGAATTGCAACCAGGTATCACCCTGCGCGATGTCGTGAATGCCATACCCTACGTGGCAATTCAAAAAGGTTTGCTGACAGCAGAGAAGCAGAATAAGAAAAACGTCTTCTCCGGGCGAATTTTGGAAATAGAAGGTTTGCCAGATTTAAAAGTTGAACAAGCCTTTGAACTCACCGATGCTAGCGCCGAACGTTCTTGTGCCGGATGCACAATTAAGCTGAGTGCAGAGACAATTTCTGAATATCTGCGTTCTAACATAGCGCTGTTGAAAAATATGATAGCACGGGGCTATCAAGATGCGCGTACCATGTTGCGCCGTGTGGCAAAGATGGAAGAATGGTTAGCAAATCCCGTGTTATTAGAAGGCGATGCCGATGCTGAGTATGCCGAAATAATTGAAATTGATTTGAACGAAATTAAAGAACCAATTGTTGCTGCTCCCAATGACCCCGATAATGTTAAGTTATTATCGGAAGTTGCTAACGATCCAGTGCAAGAGGTGTTCGTCGGTTCTTGTATGACTAACATTGGTCATTATCGGGCAACAGCGAAAGTTTTGGAAGGTGCAGGTGAAGTGAAAACTCGCCTGTGGATAGCACCACCAACCCGCATGGATGAACACCAATTAAAAGAAGAAGGTGTATACAGCGTTTTTGGGGCTGCGGGTGCTAGAACAGAAATGCCAGGATGCAGTTTGTGTATGGGTAATCAGGCGCGAGTTGCTGATGGAACAACAGTGTTTTCTACCTCTACCCGCAACTTCAATAATCGCATGGGTAAAGATGCGCGAGTGTATCTTGGTTCAGCAGAATTAGCCGCAGTTTGTGCGCTACTGGGGCGGCTTCCGACAGTGCAGGAATACTTGGATATTGTGGCAAGTCGAATTCATCCTTTTGCAGATGATTTGTATCGGTATCTAAACTTTGATCAAATCGTCGGTTTTGAGGATGAAGGGCGTGTAATTGCGTTGGAAGATATGCCGAGGCTTGAGGATATTTTGGGTATGCCAGCTAGTAGTTTGAGTAGATAATTAAAGTTTGGTGGGCAATGCCCACCTTTCAAATCAATTATTTTTGAAAAAGCTTAGAAATAGCTATTAAATCACGTCCTTGTATCTCAACTGTAGATGAGCCTTTCCTTGTGAAGGCTTTTTCTCCAAGAAATGAAACTTCAGTTTGGATCGGGATAGTAATCCTAATGACTGAATGACCTTTATATGATATCGTGTCAAACTTAGTTAGTACCTGCGTCTTTAATGTTTCTGTAAGAGCAGAATTCTGAATTGTATTCGTCAATAATCTCACATATTGCTCGATAGTTTGCTTTTGTAACTTCGCTTCTCTATCAATTCCTACAATATATCTTCCATTAATTTCAATAGGTTTTACCTTATCTTGCATTTCGATTTTATCAGCGTCTTTTTGAGAGTCAGTAACTCCAATATGAATATATCCATCGCTATCTGACCCTAAGTTTGCTATTCCACATATAGTTTCAACAATTCTTTCTAGTAAATCTTTATTTAGGTTTCTTTTGGGAGATAAATCGAGTAACCCTTGCTTACATTCATACCTTGAAGTTTCTATACGAGAACGACGCAAAGAATTTTCAAGATCAAGTACAAGTTCAACGCCATGTCCTAAAGCAGATGGTTCTTTTTTGGCAAAACAATCTTGAATTAGACCTATAGTTTGCTTAATGTTGCTTTTACGGTCTTCTGTTGTTGTGTAGTGACTACTTAAATCCAACTTTCTCTGAAGTCCTCGAAGACCATTCATTATACCTTCTGGATCAACAGGAGAAAGTTCTTTACGAATAACTAGGTCGAAAAAAGCCATTAAAATAGTGTAAAATGCCGTTCTGATAGGATTATTACTATTTGGATTGACAACACGCAGTAAAGACTTAGGTTCTGAACTATAAGCTTCTATTGTTTCTCGCATCACTGCAAATGTTGTGATTATATCCTGAGTTAATTTTTTGAATCCATAGGTTGCTAAGGCACTATCTAAAACTTGAGAATATTTGCCACTCAAGTCATATAAACTATCTAAACGTTCGGTGCTTACTGGCAAAGGTTCATTGAGTAAAATAGAAGCTATAATATCAGCTATCATTTGTTCGTCTTCGCTTTCTCGAAGTAGTTTTGCAGTTAAGGCTCCTTGTTTACACCATATTGTATCTTCAGCTTTAATTTTATAACCTTGATTACTTTTTTGCGAATCAATACTTATTTCTGGCATATCTGTAAGACGTAATACTTTATCTGAAACGTCTCCACGCAACTCCATAGAGATTGTTCTCACTAATTCTGCAAATGCAGTTGTTACACCGGCTTGTCTTTTTTCTTGGCTACTTAAGTGTTTACCACTGGAATTAATACGACCAAAGACTTCTGTGATGTCTTCTTCTGCCATTGCAGTATAAGTAAGTCGGCGCGAAAAAACCAAACTATGTAAAGATAAGTAAATACGGAGAATGCATCTACCGAGGTGACGAAGATATGGGCGCTCGTTTAAGGGTGTTTTTGACTAGCGATCAAGATAAAACTCTATTAAACCTAAGAACTGCGGATGCACCACAGAAAGTCAAAGACCGAGCAGAAGTAATCAGGTTAAATGCACATGGTTGGTACGTGGAAAAAATAGCCGCCCATTTTAAGTGGACTCCACAAACAGTGAGAGAAGTTTTACATAAATGGGAAAAGCTTGGTATACAAGGTCTTTGGGAGAAACCGGGTCGAGGGGGAAAACCGAAGTGCAAGGAGTCAGACATAGTTTTTTTGGAAGAATGCCTGAAAAAGGAACCACGCACATACAACAGTCTTCAATTAGCCCAAAAATTAGAAAGCGAACGCCAAATTAAACTGAGTCCCGATAGATTAAGACGGGTACTCAAAAAAAGGGGATCATTTGGAAACGAGCTTTGAATTTGTCATAAAAGAAAACAAGACCCTGTAATCCGGGAAAAAAAACAGGCAGACCTAGATATGCTGGAATTAGCTGCTGCTGCCAGAGAAATAGACCTAAAGTATTTAGATGAATCAGGGTTTTGTGCATGGAGCGAACTTGGTTACACCTATTACCCGCGAGGTGAGCAAAAACGTCTGGAACAAACCCAGCGTCGTGGTCGAAGATTAAGCATTATCGGATTTTTTCAACCAATAATAAGCTTTATTTACGGTCTGGTTATCGGAGGTGTTAACAGAAAAGCTTATATCGAGATGATGGAGCAAGAAGCAGCGGATGCCCAAAAGATAGGGCGCATCAGGGTAATAGTGCAGGACAATGGTCCGATACATCGATGTCTTCAGGTGCAGCAGTTATGGCCAAAGTGGGAACAAATGGGTTTGTACCTCTTCTTTTTGCCGAAATATTGCTCTGAAATGAATCCGATTGAATTGGAATGGCAACACCTGAAAAAACATGAACTAGCGGGAAAAATGTTTGACGACGAGTTAGAACTAGCCTATGCCGTAATTGATGGTGTTCAAGCTAGAGGGGAAAAAGGAAACTACAGTACACACCGTGTTAAATTTAACTCCCACGACTCGGGTTAAGCTTTTGTTACATAGTTATAAATTTTCCCGCCGACTTACTTATGTCTAGCTTTTCTTCGTATTCACCTCCTGGAGTATGGGATACCATTTCTAATGTGAATATTGGAACTATCCCATTGTCTTCCCAAACTGCGTAACTTTTGCGTGATTTACCACCCTTTTTCCGTTCTACTCCCAGACTTAAAAAAGCATCTGGAACTACAGGTACTCTGGGATTTACTCCTGTGGTGTGATACAGTCCCATATCTACTCCGAAGTACCAATCCATACGATTTGCCCAAATGGAGTTAAGTAAGAAGAGTAAAATATTGGGCAAAAAGTTTTGATCTTCGTTATCCACTGGGGTATCGTCTGAACAGGGAAGTTCATCAGTAGTTGGTAACGCATTTTTGAGATCGGGTGAGAGCATAACCGTTGTCTCGCTGGCGTTTGATGCCTTTATTATAAGTGAGTGACCAAAATTTTAACGTTTAGGTGTAGCTTCCCCAAACTTAATTAAAAGTGCGATCGCAATACTAACAAGCAAAATTAACGTCATACTTAAGGCTGAACCAAATCCCCAATTTTGGGTGGCTCCAAGAAACTGATTATAAACTAACCGCGCCGCCGTCATACTAGAAGCACCACCGAGTAATTCTGGATCGACAAAATCCCCTAAGCCTGTGATGAATACAAGCATGGAAGCAGCCGCAATTCCCGGAAAAATTTGCGGTACGGTTACTTGGAAAAAAGTTTCCACCGGATTTGCACCTAAATCAGCCGCGGCTTCTAGCAATCGTTTATCTAGCTTTTCAAGAGAAGCATATAAAATCAAAACCATATAAGGTAATAAGCTGTAACTCATGCCAATTAATACAGCTTGACTATTATTAAGTAATTCCCAAGTAGGCAAGCCTAAATTGCTGAGTAAACTGTTCAATAAACCAGTAGGACGAAGAATTGTAATCCAAGCATAAGAACGGAGTAACGAAGAAGTCCACAAAGGTAGAACAAAACCTAATAGCAGCAAATTTCGCCAACGCTGCGGCGCTATCTGAGCAATCCAATAGGCGACGGGGAAGCCCAAAATTAAACAAATTATCGTAGTGCCAAATGCAAAAAATAGCGATCGCCCAATTACTTGCACGTAAAGTGAGTCAAATATTCGGATATAGTTTTTGAATCCGTTGGGATTTACCAAATCTCCCGGTCGGATATCTGCAACTAAACTCAACTCAAAAATTATCAAAGTTGGCAGCACCAACAAAAGTAATAACCAAATTCCAGATGGTGCAAGCAATACCAAAGGTTGCAGCCAATTTCTAATGGGGCGCTGCAATTTTTCTATTTTAGAAATCTCATTTTTTTCCAAATTAATCACTCCTAACTCTTAACTCCTAATTCTTTTAACTGCTAGTTAATTG
>NZ_JADEXF010000065.1 GCF_015207245.1 Nostoc cf. edaphicum LEGE 07299 | reverse complement strand
ATGCTCATCCCTGCTTCATAGAAAAATGCAGATTCTCCATTTATCTGAAGAATGGGAATTTCACCAATTTTAAGCACAGTCTTAATAGAAAATTTTGTGACTGGACTAAGGAATTTTTGAGCTACAAAACCCTCTAAAGTTTTTCCTTCAAGAATAGTTGCAACCTTCCACCACTTATCATTATCCGAATTTTTAATTTTAGATACAATACATCCTTTTGGAAGAACTGCTATTTGATTAGCTTCATTAACAATCGGTGCTGAACGTATATTCAAACTATCTGATGTTACTTGAAATCGCTGCATAAATTACTCCAAATTTAAAAGTTGAACTCATGAAACTACATTAAAAAACTAAATTTTGTGCTGATGCTATTGCTAATATCTAAAACATCTCAAACTCTGATTTTTTTGTGTCGCGCCAGCTACGACAATTGGGAGTCAGCCAATTGGGGGGACAATGCCTGATTTCTCTGTGGCGAAACAAGGCAAATACAAGAGAAGAAACCCCCGCAATGCACCCTATATCACTTACTAAATCGCTGGATTTAGATCCTTGACTTCTTACCGACACCCGGAGGGGAGAAGTTGGGGATCTGAACAGCAATTTTTGCTTAAGAAAGTACCATTCCACCCTAAAGCCGCCTTTGACTTGACAAAAAAATTTAAACAAAGGTGAGTATGTGAACATCTTGGGAACTATAGAAGCAAATCAAATCAGCACAACTTTCAACTTCCAGCAATGAAGATTCCCTATCTCGGTAAAGCTAAGGCATTCCCATTACAGATTGTTCTTATTGTTCCCTTCCTCATTCAAATTTTTGCAGCGGTCAGTTTAGTGGGTTACTTGTCCTTTAAAAATGGACAAAGAGCAGTTAACGACCTGGCAGGGCAGTTGATGGATCGTACCAGCGATGTAGTGGATGAACATTTGAAGTCTCATCTTTCCGTCCCGCAAACCCTTAATCAGATCAATGCAGATGCTATCCGCAGGGGAATATTAGATGTGCGCGATCGCCAAACCCTTGGCAAGTATTTCTGGGATCAGATGCAGGCGTATGACCTGACTTATATTGGTATCGGACTAACGACGGGTGAGGGGCTTGGAGTTGCTCGTTATGATGGCAAGACGATTACTATTGATGATTGGACTGCCAAGATTCCCAATAATACTTCCACATACGCCACAGATAATCAAGGTAATCGAACTCAGGTGAATGCTCGATGGACTTGGAACAATTTCAGCGAATCTTGGTATACCCAATCCATCGCCGCTGGCAAACCTATTTGGGGAAAGATTGTGACCATAAATACGCCAACAGGGCCCTACATTACTGCCTCTGCCAGTCGTCCAATTTATGATTCGCAAAATCGGTTGTTGGGAATGATTGCAACGGACATTCACCTGCTGAAACTCGGCGATTTTTTACGCAGTTTAGATGTTAGTCAGTCTGGGGAGGTATTCCTTTTAGAGCGGGATGGCACATTAGTCGCCAGTTCTGCTACAGAAAAGCCCTTTACCATCGTTAATCAAAATATTCAAAGATTGCGGGCGATCGACAGTTCCAATCCAATGATCCAGAACATTGCCAAACACCTCCAAACTTTCAACGGATTTGCTTCTATCACTAAAGACACAGATTTTCAGCTTGAAGTGCAAGGAAAACGCCATTTTATCGATGTTGTACCTTGGCGTGACAAGTATGGCTTAGATTGGCTAGTGGTAGTGAGTGTGCCAGAAAACGTATTCATGGCGCAAATTAATGCCAACACACATACCACGATCGCACTTTGTTTTGGCGCATTGTTGCTTGCCTCAGTGATGGGCGTGTTTACCTCTCATTGGATTGTACGCCCGATTCTACGCCTGAATTGGGCAAGTGAGGCAATGGCATCCGGCAATTTAGATCAGAAAGTAGAAACTAGCGGCATTCGAGAACTTAATACCCTATCCAAGTCTTTCAACCACATGGCAGGGCAATTGCACGAATCGTTTACTGCACTAGAGAAAAGCAAAGAAGAACTAGAAGAACGGGTAGAAGAACGCACTACTGAACTCAAAAATACATTAGGGGAATTGCAGCGCACTCAATCTCAAGTTATTCAAAGTGAAAAAATGTCTAGTCTGGGACAACTAGTGGCTGGAGTTGCACACGAAATTAATAATCCAGTTAACTTTATTCATGGCAACCTCGCCCATGTCCAGGAATATACTCAGGATTTATTATCACTTATGCAGTTGTATCAGCAATATAATCCCTATCCTGCTGCTGAAATTCAAACCGTTACTGAAGACATCGATCTGGAGTTCTTGCAGGAAGACTTGCCAAAAATGTTGTCTTCGATGAGAGTAGGTACCGATCGCATCCGTCAAATTGTTCTGTCGTTGCGGAATTTCTCTCGCATCGACGAAGCGGAATTTAAACGCGTTGATATTCATGAAGGCATCGACAGTACTTTGATGATTTTGCAGCACCGCCTCAAAGCTAAACCAGAACAACCTGAAATTGAGGTGATTAAAGACTATGGCATTGTACCCCTAGTAGAATGCTATGCCGGACAACTCAATCAGGTATTTATGAATATTTTAGTAAATGCGATTGATGCGTTAGAAGAAAATAATAGCAAGCTTACCTATCAGGAAATTAAGGAAAATCCCAGTCAACTTAAGATTCGCACATCGGTAGTTCATTCAACGTGGTTGGAAGTGGCGATCGCTGATAACGGAATTGGTATTTCTAAAGAATTTCAGCAACGAGTATTCGATCCCTTTTTCACCACCAAACCCATTGGCAAAGGAACCGGAATGGGTATGTCCATCAGCTATCAAATCATCACAGAAAAACATGGCGGTAAACTGGAGTGTTTCTCAACTCCTGGAAAAGGAACCGAGTTTATCATTCAGATTCCTCTCCAGCTAAACGTTTAATTTGGAATTACCAAGTTACCTAGTGACAATTACGGTAGTCAAGCTTTATAAATATTATGATACATCAGAGAGATGGTTGAAGTCAGTAGTTTTATTTATTAAGGAAACTATGCAGATAAATCAGGTGATTGAAACCTACGATCAAGGAGCAGTGGATTATGACGCGATTATGAAGCGTTACTGGCACATTGAGCGCCAACCTCTAATTGATTCTTTGCAGCTTCAGCCAGGACAAACCGTGCTAGATGCTGCGGTAGGAACAGGTCTTAATCTTTCAGCTTACCCGGAAGGGGTAAATGTTGTGGGTGTTGATCTTTCTGAAATGATGATGGATGAAGCACGTAAAAAGCGTGTATCCGCAGACATCACCTTCAAGGTATCGGATCTCTGCAACCTTGATTTTCCTGATAATAGCTTTGATGCAGCAGCGTCAGGATTTACCCTTTGTGTTGTTGAAGATCCAGTTCTTGCTCTTAAAGAAATCCTACGAGTTACCAAACCTGGAGCATTTATTGCCATTCTCGATTACTGTAAATCGCAAGACCCAGAGATTCAAAAATGGCAAGAGTTAATCGCTGATGGTACTTCACAGCTAGGCTTCCCCACTGGCAAAATTAAGTGGGATGCATTAATGGATTATGACGAATTGATTTACAACAGTAAGCTTCCAATTGAAGTGCTGGCGGACGATCGCACAGACAGTCCAAACCCGTTTTTATGTGGTTGTCAATTCCTGCTTAAAAACTCAAAAGCTTAAAGCCACCAGTATCGCAGTCTTGTAATTTTGTTTTGTAGTGAGGACTTTAGTCCTCGCTACGAGACGCTATACGAACAAAATTAGGACTAGAGTCCCGACTACGAACATTTTTAAAGGAAGATTGATTAGCTTGTAACCATATCACAAGTTATTTTTAAACAGTTCTAAAACATATTGCCAAGCATCAGGAGCAGCTTCAGGATTGTAGCTTGGGTGTTGTTCCATAAATGGGTACTTATCTTTGAACAATCCAGCAAAGAATCCATGTCCTGCATCGTATCGAAATATCCGATGCTTTATTTGATGTTTCTTTAATTCTGCCTCAATTTGTTCGCTTTCTTCCTGAGAAACTAATGTATCTCTTGTACCAAAAAATGCATAGATAGTACCTTGAATTTCCGAGGTACGATTAATGGTTGGAGTCTCTTCACCATAACTAGAAGTGGTAATTCCACCACCGTAGAATGAAGCTGTTGCTTTGATATCGGGTAAAGTTGCAGCGATGTAAGCAACATGACCGCCAAAACAGAAACCAATCACACCTATGGCATCATCTTTAACATTGGGTAAAGTTTTGAGATAAGTAATGGTAGCTTGAATATCGCTGAATATCTCTTGATACTTCACTTGTTGATAATATTCTAATCCAAGCCGATATGCTTCTGGACTAAAGCCAACATCTTCAGCGCTAAAATCAGCCTCAAAACCGGGAGCAATACGTTGATACATCGCCGGAGCGATCGCTACATAACCTTGTTTAGCGATTAATTCGGTGATATCTCGAATATTACTGTTGATTCCAAAAATTTCTGGAAAAACTATAATCGCGCCAAAAGTCCCGTTTTGTGCTGGTTGAGCTAAGTAAGCATCGATTTCTAAGTCATCGTTGGGTACTTTGACATAGGAGGTGTTAATTTCGATGTTTGTTGTTTCTAGCATCTTTGTTTCGGCTGATTTTATACCAACTCATTTATTTTGACTGGTTTTCGGCACAGACGGTCACAAACATTAGAAGTATTGCTCTCCTTACCTCAACCATGACTTTACAGCTATGAGCAGATCAGATGAATTTCTAACTTTTGAATAGATACCATCTCAAACTTCTGGAAGATTACAAGGGTTTTTGATTTGTGCGACCTTACATAAAGTAAGCATAAAGACTCAAAATTAATAACCAGAAGAAAAAACAATGCCAGATCAAAGTTTTAGAACAAATATTCCAGAAGTTGACCCAACAGAGATTGAAGATACTCGAACTGCGATCGCTGACGAACATCGCTCGTTCCTAGAAAAAGTTCAGGTAAAAGCCGGATTTGCAGATCCTTATGATGCAAGAGACTTTACCGAAGTTGTGTTTCGCGTTATGCGCGACTTAATGACAACAGAAGCTAGCGATCGCGTTGAGGCAGAACTGCATACAGAGGCTGTACCTACAGATGAAAAAGCACTCCAGTTTGAAGTATCCGATCTCTGGAGAGATAGCAATCCACTTGTGAGATTTTTGAGCCGGGTTCGTCCACCTTGGCAAGGCCCAGGCATCTTCAAGATTGATTCCGATCGCTTCCTGTTCCGAGTTGCTAATGAGGGCGGAAAGCCGGGAACAGTAGACCGAGAGCAAGCGGTTAAAGCAGTGTTTTCTGCCACTAAAGACGAACTTTCCGAAGAACGAATTCAGGAAATTGCTAGCTGGCTACCTGATTATGTACGTCAGCTTTGGGAACAAGCTTAATTAGAAGTATAAAAAAGTCAAGTCTGTTTGCGAGTAACGATCGCAAACAGGCTTTTTAATTTAAATAGGTTTAGCCTACAGCAAACTCTGTATACTGCCTTACATAAGGTGCATGATATGCTATCACAATATCTTGCTTAGGCACTCCCTCGCTCACAAGTTGATCTGCGATGTCTACGACGGGCTATGACGCTCCTGCGTCGCTAACGCTACGCTATCGGCGATCGCACTATCTCGTAAATTAGTTTTATTAACACGCAAGCATCGGGATTTGGGCAAAGTTCCCGGATTATTAATTGAGGATTGGACGGTTTAATGCGTAGGCGCAGCCCGTCGTAGACATCGCCTAGTTTGTTGCCGAGTGAGGGCGACACCGAATAGCCCGTCGCAGACATCGCTTAGGTAGTTAATAAAGACGATAATATTGGAGTATCAGGCATTGGCAAAGATGGTCAAGCCGTTCATTTATGTCACTCCTTACCGCAATGAAGCCAAAAGTTTACATTGAAACCTCCATTCCCAGTTTTTATTACGAGGCACGTACTGAACCCTGATATGGTGGCGCGGCGGGACTGGACACGGGAATGGTGGAGCTATGCAAGTGACAACTATGTGCTTGTAACTAGTCTTGCAGTGTTGGATGAACTCAATCGAGGTAACTTTCCTGGAAAGAGCGAGGCGATAAAACTGATTAGTGGCTTGTTATTTGTCCCGATTGAATCTGTGGTTGCTGAAATCGTTGAAGTGTATATTCAGCAACAACTGATGCCCAAAGTTCCACTTGGAGATGCACTACATCTTGCCCTAGCTTCCTATCATAAATGTGATTTTCTCTTAACTTGGAATTGTCGTCATTTGGCAAATGCCAATAAGTTTGGGCATATCCGACGGCTGAACGTTATGCTGGGGTTGTACGTTCCAACGCTAGTTACGCCGTTAGAGTTGATAGGAGCGCAAAATGACGAAGAATGATGAGGCAATTAGCCAAATACGTAAAATTCGCCATATTATATCTCTAGAGAATGGACACAACCCCCAGAAGTTGGTGAATTACTATATTCAACTTCAGAAAGAATATCCCCACCTTATACAGTACAAAGAGCAGCAGACAAAAGTTCTAGAATCCCCAACACAACAAGGTATTGAAGCCGAAGCATAGAAGCGATCGCTTAAGTTTACATTATCTGCGGGGAATGATAGGGAATGTTACTGCGATGTCTACGACGGGCTATGACGCTCCTGCGTCGCTAATGCTACGCTATCAGCGATCGCACTACCTCGTAAATTAGTTTTATTAACGCGCAATCATCGGGATTTGGGCAAAGTACCCGGATTGTTAATTGAAGATTGGACAGCTTGATGCGTAGGCGCAGCCCGTCGTAGACATCGCCTAGTTTATTGTCGAGTGAGGACGTAGGCGTAGCCCGTCGCAGACATCGCTAATGGAATTTATTGGTGTTTTAATTTAAAACTACGAAACTGAACGCATTCCAAACTTGAAGGTCAGAACTACTAAGCTCTATTTTTACAAACTGACTACTATGGCTTGTCCTTTAACTGCCGTGGCTAAAGTAGCTAAAACCTTGGGTACTAAAGGTTTCATATCTATCAAACGGTTAGATTGTGCTTGTAAAACAATTATCGCAATATCGAACTGTGGTAGATTTTGTTGAAATGACAAGTTGCGATCGACAGTGATAAAAACATCAAAGTCAGCTTCTGCAAGGGCAAGAAGTTGACCATTCTTTACTCCTGCCCATCCCATTTGAGGAACAGTTTTTACCTCATAGCCAACAAATTCCCTCGCTAGTTTGCGGTCAATACACTCATCCAACAAGAGTTTCATGCTATGCTACCATGCTAGCAAACTGCTTTCCAGCCTCCTCAAGTAAGGCGATAACTTGCTCTTTGGTAACAGTCGGAAATCCATCCAAAAAGTCGTCGATAGATTCGCCTGCCTTGAGATAATCTAGAAGCGTCTGCACGGGAACCCTAGTTCCAGCAAAAACTATAGCCCCGCCCATAATTTCAGGAGATGCGCTAATAATTGGGGAGTCTTTAAGCATAAGTCTTTGATCTCCAGTTTCATATCTAATAGTTTATCAATTCTCATGAGATATGACGGCTCAAGCGTACCTTAAGCATATTTAGGTTTGATACACTCCACCTCGCTTTTGCTAATTGCACCTCAGTAATTTTGTCGAATAAAAGCGTAGGCGTTCGCGTAGCGTCTCGTAGAGAAGCCCGTCGCAGACATCGAAGGGTCTACTTCTTATGAATCTCACACACAATCCCTCAAAAAGAAAGCCTTAGTACCGAGCTTGCGACTCAAATTTTGATCAAAAAGCAGCTTCAAAGACCACCTGCCGTTCGCGTAACGTTTGGTAGAGAGGCAACTAAACGATGTTCACGGTCAGCAGCAAACTCTAGACTTGCCCTAATATCTTCTTCTGTTAATTCAGGGAAGTCGTCTAATATCTCTCCATGAGACATACCAGCTGCTAACCAGCCGAGAACATCGTACACGGTGATTCGCATCCTTCTAATACAAGGCTTACCACCTCGCTTATCCGGCTCAATTGTAATAATATCGTGATAGCTCATGGTGATTATAAACTGCATAGCATCTTTCTAAGTCTAGAACAGCTTTACATCGTGCTGCAACGAGGCGATCGCAACAACAGTCTACTTCTTTTACTGCGATGTCACAGATAATTCATTTAAGATTAGCACTGGGAGGTGAGTTATATGGATGACAGAATTATTAAGACATCAGGGGTTTTTAAATGCACGTTATTACTCGTAAACGGCTGAATGAATTTGCTAAACTTTATCCAGATACAAATAACGCCTTGGCTCAGTGGTATCGATTGATCAAGGGAAATGAGTTTACCTCATTTGTGGAACTTCGTGAAATGTTTCCCTTCGCAGATCAAGTTGGTAAATTGACAGTGTTTAATATTGGTGGTAACAAAGTTCGACTCATTGCCGCAATTCATTACAACCGCCAAAAGGTCTACATTCGGGCTGTGTTAACGCATTCAGAATATGATGAAGGAAAGTGGAAGGAATAATGCAAAGCTTAAACCTAGATCAAACCATTACTGCTTGGTCATCTATTGCGGAAAACGTCTTTGTTCCTCACACAGAAGAGGAATATGAACGCTTAGTTGAGATCCTTGATTGTCTCATCGATCAGGTTGGTGAAGACGAGACGCATCCACTCGCGTCTTTAATGGAAGTTATTGGTGTTTTAATTGAAAACTACGAAACTGAACATATTCCTGAGTTAGAGGTGATCGCTTAACTTCACCCAGTATGAATATACAATGATGTGTTGTCGAGTGAGAGCGATCGCAACAACAGTCTACTTCTTTTACTATGATCGCACTATCTCGTAAATTAGTTTTATTAACGCGCAATCATCGGGATTTGGGCAAATTACCGAGATTGTTAATTGAGGTAGTAACAGTTTAATGCGTAGGCGCAGCCCGTCGTAGACATTGCCTAGTTTATTGCCGAGTCAGGGCGATCGCAGTGATGAGTAACCAACAATGTCAAAAGATCAGAGGTAGAAGTTTGCTGATTTACTTAGGCGTTGTTTGAGCGAATTTTATTCACAAAATTTACGCATACTCTAAGTAAGGATTGTTATACCGAAAATATGTATAACATGTAGTTAACCAGCTTCGTTTCTGAGTGAGGTCAATGGTTAGAGGTTATGTGCTAATGTTCAGCACCTAGTTGTGATGAAGTTAAGGGTTAGTATAGTTTCGACATTGGGAGTAAAGCAATTGGCACTTTGTATTTTAGGTAATTTAGAATGACTAACTCATCAAATCCTCAAAATAATGAGGATACCGAAGTGTCCGAAGCGCAGTTTGAAAAAAAATGAACCAGTCAAATGGTTTGATAGCGATTCTCAGCCTGATGAGACATATTCAATCAATGAGTATGAAAT
>NZ_JADEXF010000064.1 GCF_015207245.1 Nostoc cf. edaphicum LEGE 07299 | reverse complement strand
GCCTCATCTCGCCCATAACCTGAAAGATTTACAAAACTGTCGTTAACTTCGATAAAGCGTCCTTCTTGCAGCGTACTAATGGTAATTGAATCGGGGCTGCAACTAAAAGCTTTAGCAAATTTTTGGGCAAGATTTTGTAAGGCGACTTCCCCTTGTTTGCGATCTGTGATATCTCTGACAATTGCTAGTACTTCATCTGCGCCACTAACTACTAACCGCGCCTCATAATCTCTGATTCCCAAAGATGTTGGTAGTTGATATTCACAACTTTGTAAAATTCCAGAATCTAAAGTTTTAGCGATCGCTACTTGGCTAATGGCTGCAACATCACTCGGCAATAACTCTTGCAGATTTTTTCCAACTATTTCTTCTCTCGAAAGAGTGATATTTGCACCCTCACTTTTCAAATCTAGATACTCGCCATCGCGGCTGATGCGAAACATCAAATCGGGGATAGCATCCAAAATTGCTTTATATCGTGCCTCACTTTTTTGCAATTTTTCTTGGGCTTGTTTTTGGTCTGTAATATCCATAACCAAGCCATGCCAAAGAAAATCACCTGTTGCTTGTAATTCTGGTTGCAAAGTACCTTGAATCCATTTAAGTTTGCCACTAGGCGTAACAATCCGACTTTCCCAATGCCAAGGTGTAAGAGTAGCACGACAAACAGCAATAGATTCTGTAAAAGCTTTTATATCTTGTGGATAAATCAGTTTGCATAACACCTGAAAGTCTGGCTGTACAGCCTCTGGTTCTAATTCATACAAATATTTACAACCAGAACTAATATAAGGAATAAATACAGAACCATCCTGCCGTTGCAGAATTTGGAAAATCATTCCCGGTAAATTGGCAGCAATTGTTTCCAACAGCGGGATCTTCTCTGGTAGAAAATCTGGTTTCTGCGGTGATTTTACAATTTCATCCACTCTTAGACCCTTTGATATATAAGCAATTGGCATAATATTCAAGGTAATCATAGCCATTGTAAAAGTTTTTTAGCTGTCAGCGCGTAGGCGTAGCCTGTCGTAGACATCGCTCACAACAAAAAAGTGGCTCTACTTTCAGAGTAGTTCTGGATGCTGCGATCGCATTCACCCAATCGGGTGAACCATTTGTCAAAGAGGGAATCAATGTAAGAGCTTTATTTTGACAACAAATTTATTTACCTAGCTATAGTTGACTTGACAGACTACTAAAATAGATATATTGCTTCCACCCAAACTGATAACATGAATACTACCACCGTCAGTTTACCTCCTACCCTCGAATTAAATATCGACTTGACTGACGAGCAATTTTTTCAGCTTTGTCAAAATAATCGAGACTTAAAGTTTGAGCGGACAGCTTCAGGGGAATTAATTATTATGCCACCTACGGGGAGTAGTACTAGTGACCGTAATGCTGATTTGACTTATCAATTAAGAGCTTGGAGTCGTGAAAATAATCTAGGTAAATCCTTTGACTCTTCTGGTGGTTTCAAACTTCTCAACGGTGCAGAGCGTTCTCCAGATGCTTCCTGGGTGAAAATGGAACGGTGGAATGCTCTAAGCGAAGCAGAAAAAGAAAGATTTGCTCCTTTGTGTCCCGATTTTGTGGTTGAGTTAATGTCTCCAAGTGATTCCTTAGAAAAAACGCGAGCCAAAATGAGGGAATACATGGAGAATGGCGCAAGATTAGGCTGGTTAATTAATAGAGGACAGCAACAGGTAGAAATTTATCGTCCTAATCGGGAAGTTGAGATTTTACAAAGTCCTAAAACTCTATCGGGAGAAGATGTTTTGCCAGGATTTGTTTTATATTTGGTGGAAATTTGGTGAGTAATTGCCTACCCTAAATCATTCGTAATAAACATTTGCTGATTTAAAAACTCGACTATCCGCTGAAGTTCGACAGGTATTTTATCAGCCACAAAGACGAGACGGACTTTACCTAATTGCAAGTTGGCTTTAACTTGTTGCCAAAACTTTTCTAAATCAGCCTCTTCGTTGCCAATTAAATCTATTAGTAGCTGTTCAGCATTGGAATTAGCTTCAAACTGGGCACGAATTTTCTCAATTGATCAATAAACTACCGCATTAGCTGCATAGTCAAGGATCTGACCAACCACTTCTCGCCGAATCCGGGTATCGCTGCTCCGCTTAACTTTTACAATAGTGGGAATTCCATCTTGACTGAGATAATCAACTTTGATCGCAACAATCAGATAGAAAGTAGTTTATCGATACATTTAATCTAGTTTTATCTAAAGCCAAAAACTAATAATGAACGCTCTAAGGTGGGGATACTTTGCAATAAATTCAAGGAGATATGAGTGCAATTACAACAAACACAACTTTTAGAAGAAACACTCTGGGAAGCAGTTCTCAATCGAGACTCCGCTTTTGAAGGTAAGTTTTTCTATGGTGTTCGCTCTACAGGTATTTATTGCCGACCTATTTGCCCTAGTCGCAGACCAAATCGAAATCAAGTTTGTTTTTTCCAGTCGGTACAAGATGCTGAAATTGCAGATTTTCGCCCTTGTAAGCGCTGTCAGCCCCAATCTGAAACAGTTCCAAATCCGGCTAAAGCGAAAGTATTAACAGTATGTCGATATATTGAAGCACGAGTTGACCACATTCCAACCCTCTTGGAATTATCCTCTCAGGTAGAAATGAGTCCCAGTTACCTGCAAAAAATATTTAAGCAAATAATCGGCGTATCGCCCTTTCAATATGCAGATACGCTACGTAGCCAACGATTAAAACAGCGTCTCCAGTCAAGAGAGGAAATTGCTGATGCAGTTTACAACACGGGGTATGGTTCAAGTAGCCAACTGTATGAGAAAGCACCTAAGCAACTGGGAATGACACCAAAGACTTACCAACAAGCTGGAAAGACAATCAGCATTGTCTATGCTATCGCTCCATGTCCACTAGGATATTTGCTTGTGGCAACAACAGAGAAGGGTATCTGCGCCGTTAAACTAGGTGATGAAGCAGACAAGCTTGAACACATTTTGAAGCAGGAATTTCACCAAGCGCACATCATACGTGATGACCACACACACAAGGAATGGATACAAGCAATCCTCGACTTCATTGCGGGAGGTGAAACGCATCTTGATTTACCACTTGATGTCCGTGGGACAGCATTTCAGAAACAGGTTTGGCAAGCATTACAAAAAATTCCCTATGGCGAAACGCGTACCTATGCCGATATCGCCCGTAATCTTGCCAAACCCCAAGCAGTCCGCGCGGTTGGTAATGCTTGTGGCGCTAATCCGATCGCGCTGATTGTACCATGTCACCGTGTGCTGCGGAGTGATGGCAGTCTTGGTGGTTATCACTGGGGAATTGAGCGCAAACAAAAACTGCTTACACAAGAGTCGAAATTTTACAAACATGACTCAAACACCTGAACTAGAATTGTTGACTGAAGAAAGTCTGACCCGTGGTTTAATGGTGCTTGCCAATCTTGATAGCGATTTGGCTGGGATTTTAGAGACACTGGGGCCACCACCGATGTGGCAAAGACAACCAGGTTTTGCAACGCTGTTGTGCATAATTCTAGAACAGCAAGTTTCGGTAGCGGCTGCAAGGGCTGTATTTACGCGGCTATGTGGGGTTGTTGTCACTCTAACACCAGAAAATTTGCTGATATTGGATGATGTTCAATTAAGAGCGATTGGATTCAGTCGGCAAAAGATTCTATACTGTCGTGGGTTGGCTCAGGCAATCGCAACTGGTCAGCTTGATCTAACCAAGCTCCAAACAATGGACGAAACTACGATCAGAACTGAGCTAAAGCGCCTCAAAGGGATCGGAGACTGGACAGTTGATATTTATTTGCTGATGGCGCTGCAACGTCCTGATGTCTTTCCTAAAGGCGATTTAGCGATCGCAATTGCTCTACAAAAACTTAAAAACTTGGCGACGCGTCCAACACCAGTTCAACTAGAAGCAATGACACAGCACTGGCGACCGTGGCGAGCAGTAGCTGCAAGACTTCTATGGCACTATTACCTGAGTAATCCCAAATAATTGCTACTTCTCCCTTGGCGCACTTGACGGTTCGTATAATAAATATAAACTAAATGGCAGAAAATCAATTAAGCTTAACACCAGAAAACTCTGATAAAACTTCAAAAATCCTGCCGATAATCATAGTAATAATTGCATTATTAGCTTTATCTTCAACAGCAATATTTATTAAAGTCGCTCTTAGAGAAATGAGCGCTGTTGCTACATTTTTTAATCGTTTATGGATAGCGACTATTATCTTTGGATTATGGAGTGGAATTAACCAAGCACGTACTCAAATTACAGAAGATAAACCTGTATTACCACAGCAACCTTATCCAATCAAAGAAATAACGCTTTTAATTGCAGTAGGTTTAGTTCATGTATTAGGTCGATTATCTTGGACTTGGGCGCTAACTCAGACTGGTGCTGCTAATGCTAATGCCTTAGGTTGCCTCAATCCGCTATTTACTACTTTAGGAGGATGGCTATTTTTTAATCAAATGTTTGGGCGTAAATTTATCATCGGTCTGATCTTAGCCATAATCGGTGCGATCGCAGTCGGGTTTGAAGATTTATTGCGTTCTAATAATAATATTACAGGTGATGCTGTTGCACTCATATCATCGATATTTTATGCAGCAAACTTTTTACTTATCGAGCAGATCGGCAATAAATTTTCAACTATCACCATCCTCGTGTGGCGCTGTGTGATCGCAACTTCATTGATGATACCGATAGTGCTAATCTTGGAAAAACAAGTTTTCCCAGTTACTTTGTCGGGGTGGTTAGTAGTATTTGCCCTAGCTGCTATTTGCGAAGCCTTGGGTCATGGGCTAATTGTATACAGCCTCAAAAATTTCTCATCAGGATTTATCTCTTTACTCTTACTACTCAATCCAGTGATTGTTGCGATTCTTGCTTGGATACTTTTCTCGGAAAAATTGAGTATTTTTAACTTGTTAGGGTTGGCTCTAATTGTCGGGGGTATATATATAGCAATTTCTAATAAAGAATCTATACAATCTAAAGTTAATACCCAGATTCAATCTCCAGCAGAAAGTGAATCTTAAAAAGTTCGTAGTAAGGACTTTAGCCCTGATTTATTAAGCACTAAAGTGCTTACTACAAACCTCCAAATACTTGAGTAATGCCAATGAGAAGCTGGTTACAGTTTACCAGTGAATACCTTTTGGGCTGGGCCTGTCATGTAAACTCGTTGGTCGATTTCTGACCATTCAATTTGCAAGGGGCCACCTGGTAATTCTACAATCGCAGTGCGATCGCATTTCCCGGTTAGCACTCCAGCTACCAAGGAAGCACAAGCACCAGTACCGCAAGCTAAGGTAATCCCAGCACCCCGTTCCCATACCCGCATTTTCAAATAGTCACGGCGTACCACTTGAATAAATTCGGTATTTATGCGTTGGGGAAAAACTGGATGATGCTCGAATTTTGGGCCGATGCTTTCTAACTCAATTGCTGCGACATCTTCTACAAAGGTAATGCAGTGCGGATTTCCCATATTTACACAGGTTACTTCCCAAGTTTGCCCCGCCACCTCTAACGGCTGAGAAATTACTTTTTCTTGGGCGGGTGTAAGATTAGTCGGAATTTCGCTAGCGAGTAACCTGGGTAAACCCATGTCTACTTTAACTTGACCATCAGATAACAGTTGGGGAGTCATTACACCACCCAAAGTATGAATGCGATATGAGTCTTGATTCCGGGATTCGCCTTCTAAGTCTGCTAAAAAGCCAGCTAAACAGCGAATGCCATTGCCACACATTTCTGGTTCTGAACCATCGGAATTAAAAATCCGCATGGTGTAGTCAGTGCCGTTTTCTCCAGGTAGGGCAAAAATTACACCATCAGCACCGATACCAAAATGGCGATCGCACAACTCGATGGCTTGCTCTGGAGTCACTACAGGCTCAAATGACGAGCGATTGTCAATCAAAATAAAGTCGTTGCCTAGACCATGATACTTAGTAAATTCGATTGCCATTTCTTCAAGGATGAATTATCAAGGATTAGTTACTCTTTATTTTGCCTTGTAGGTTCATCTTTACTAAAAATGCTTACCGAATTTGACACCACTTTACCCAGTATTATCCAAGTCCAAAACCTGATTAAACAAACAACGCCAGTAGAATTAAAGCTGCTGACTGGTGATGTGCTGACAGGAAGGGTTTTATGGCAAGACCCACAGTGTATCTCGATTGCTGATGAGAACAGTCAGCAAACCACCGTTTGGAAACAAGCGATCGCTTATATTAAACCCAAGAGTTAGTCAAAAATCGGTGGTTAAAACGCCCCTTCCCACGGTGCTGGCTAAAATTTCCCAGATTGGGAAAACCTTGTAGTGGTATAAAAATCCTTTTTATACCACTACAAAAAATCCTTCACAACACCTTGACCAACAACATGAAACAATGCTTTTGCAGACTCCAGAAGCTCTTGTCGTGTCGCTGTGTAATGTTGCAACCCAGGATTTGTCACGCTTAACGATTTAGCGTTGAGGCTGTGAAGGTCAAAAGGCGTTACTCTCCCTGAACTCCAGCCAAAAAGCACCATCTGCCCTCTCACCTTCAAACACTCTAGAGATTGCACAAAAGTGGCTTGACCTACACCGTCATAAACTACGGCTACCACTAACTAGCTGATAAGCAACACGATCACCAACCTGAAATTCTGTCACGCCTTCCCCGGTTGCTTCAACAAAGCCTGTTCCTTCATAACCTGGAATGAAGGGAAGCGGTGTACTTGGAAAATCACCTTTGCGAAAATAAACATCCAAGAAATTTACACCTATGGCTGTTTGACGGAGGCGTACTTCACCAAAACCGGGTTCTGGAAGCTCAACTTCTTCGTAACGTAAAACTTCTGGGGAACCAAATTCATGAATTTGAATGGCGCAAGTTTTCATCTTGTTGTTTCCGTTATTGCGCTGTAAATCCGCCGTCTACCATCAGGGCTTGCCCAGTGACAAACGAAGCGCCCTCAGAGCAAAGCCAGATTACAGCATTAGCGATTTCAACAGGTTTACCTACTCGTCCCATCGGATGTAAACTTGCCATCTGAGCTTTGGCATCGGCTTGCCCACCTGTTACCTGTTCAAACATATCGGTGTCAATTGCACCAGGAGCAACGGCATTGATGCGAATTCCAGTCTTAGCATACTGAAGTGCTGCACTTTTTGTTAAACCAAGGACTGCATGTTTACTTGCGATATAGAGCGGCAAATAGGGATTTCCAATTACTCCAAACACTGATGAGTTATTGACAATTGCGCCGCTTCCTTGCTTCAGCATTTGAGCAATTTCATATTTCATTGAAAGCCAAACACTTTTTACATTTGCATTCATTATGCGATCGTAATCTTCTTGCGTTTGCTCAATGAATGAAGAGGTTTCACCAAGGATGCCGGCATTGTTGAAGGCGTAATCAATCTGTCCAAACTGTGAAACAGCTTTCTCAAGCATTGCCTGTACATCTGCTTCACTCGTGACATCAGTTTGAATAAAAAAGCCCTCTTCCCCTAGCGTTTTGAGGACTTCCACTGTTTTCTCTCCTTCCTCAACTCGCCGCCCCGCAACTACTACCTTTGCACCTTGTTGGGCAAAAGCGATCGCAGTGGCACGACCAATCCCAGAAGTTCCACCCGTAATAAGAGCAACTTTTCCCATCAAATTCAGCATCTCAAAACTCTCAATAGTAAAAACTGTTTGCGCTCTCAATTATGGAAGCAATACAATCTATCTAACAAGTACGTACAATAAAGTGCAGTACATACTTAAAGGTGCGTAGTATGACGGCTCAAGAACAAAGTTGTGCCTTCGATCAAACTTCTGGTGTCCGCAAAGCCCTTGACTTGGTTGCTGACAAATGGACCGCATTGATCATCATGGCATTAGCGGAGGATACCAAACGCTATAGTGAACTCCATCGAAAAATTGATGGAATCTCACAGAAAATGCTGACGCAGACCCTACGACAGCTAGAAAGTAATGGCTTAATTCGCCGCAAAGTGTACCCTGTTGTTCCGCCAATGGTAGAGTATTCGCTAACATCACTTGGCAAAACTTTAGTTGAGCCACTAAAAGCTCTGTGTCGCTGGGCTTCGGAACATTTTCATGAGGTAGAAGTCGCAATAGAGCAAGCGAGTATTGAGAATACAGACCCAAATGAAGCTGCTTAAAATTTGAAGAAGCATTCAGCACGGCACAACTTTGAATGGGTGATCGTCTCTGATAGATTTAGCAATAACAAATTTTGGAGACAAGCCCAAGAGGGATACCTGAATTATTGATACCCTCACTGAATTACTCCGATCGCAACTAATGACTATTCTCGCCAATTATCCATAGGCAGAAACTCTTTGAGCGCTTCTGCTTCAGCAGCTTTCACCACTGGGATAGACAGGGGTACTGAACTAGCGATCGCAAATAACTGTTGTAGTTGACTCAAACCTGTCAAGCCACCACATAACAATACTTGGTCGCCGACTCGCAAATCCATGCCGCTATCAGGATAGCGGATAAACTTGCCATCTCGCCGGATTGCCTGTACCTGTACTCCATATTGCTTGGCGATATCTAAATCTGCAAGGGTTTTACCTAGTGTTGACGCGTCTGCATTAACTGTAACCCACTGACAAGCACTATTTTCTCCGGGTACAGCCGCTTGTCCTTTAGCTAATTCTGCCAAAGCCGCCAGTTCTTCATCTGCTCCCACCACCAACAAGCGATCGCCTTCTGCCAATTTGGTTTGATTGTTGGGATAATCAATTTCTTCGCCGTTAGCGCGGCGAATTGCCATCAAACTCGCTCCTGTTAAATAGCGCATATCTGCTTCTTCTATGCTCATGCCAATTAAGGGCGAATTCGATGGTAAAGGATACCAGCGCTGATTTAAATCGCGGGTGGCTTGGCGCAAATCACGAGCAACTTCACTTGCAGAGCGCTCTGGGCGCAAATCTAAATAATGATCGTTGCGGATTTGCTGCATTTCTCGTTGGACGACAGTTGGCGACAACAAGCCTAAGCTAGTTAATAAATGAGTTGCCATTTCTAAGCTGGCTTCAAACTCTGGTTGCACAACTTCTTTGGCTCCCAATTGATACAGCACTTCAATATTTTTATCCTGGGTAGCACGGACAACCAAATCTAATTCTGGGCGCAATTCCAAAGCGCGTTTCAAGCAAAGACGAGTACTTATGGGATCTGGGAGTGCGATCGCCATTCCTTTGGCATGATTCACCCCAGCGGTTTCTAGAACATGTAAACTCACGCAATTGCCATAAACATAAGACACCCCAGCCTCACGCAACTGCTGAATTCTACTCTCTGATTGGTCGATTACCACCACGGGTAGGTCATGTTGCAGCAACAACTT
>NZ_JADEXF010000063.1 GCF_015207245.1 Nostoc cf. edaphicum LEGE 07299 | reverse complement strand
CATCAAGATCGTTTCTAACCAAGTGCAATTTTCCTTGGTTGACCGTCGTCCTGAAGTTAATATGGTGGAGTTCTGTCAGCAGCATGACATTAAGCTTTTTACTTACGGTACACTGTGCGGCGGTTTATTATCAGAAAACTATTTGGGTAAACCGGAACCGCGAGGATTTGATCTCTCCACTGCTAGTTTGAAAAAATATAAAAATATGATTGATGCTTGGGGTGGTTGGCAATTATTTCAAGAGTTGCTGGCTATTCTCAAGGAAATTGCTAATAAGCATGGCGTAAGCATTTCCAATGTGGCAGTGCGTTACATTTTAGATCAGCCAACTGTGGGCGGTGTGATAGTTGGTGCCAGACTTGGTGTATCTGAACATCTAGAAGATAACGCCAAAGTATTTAGTTTTAGTTTAGATGAAGACGATCGCGATCGCATCAGTGCAGTATCTCGCCAATCACGCGATTTGTACCAGCTTATCGGCGATTGTGGCGACGAATATCGGCGATAACCATTAAGGCATTGGCTTTGTTGACGATTGAATTTACTGATAATACGGTGAAGGTTATCGTGCAATCTACCTTTGCAAACCATGCCGCTAAACTTTGCCTTCGCCCTCAGTCAACAGCAAACTTTTGAACTGCGCTGTAACTATGGTTCACGTCCCTTCACTCTGCCGTAAAAGCAAATGCCGCCCTTAATGCTTCTGAGCTAAGAGTCGGATAGTTTTCTAGCACTTGTTGTTCTGTCCATCCCGCAGCAAACAAACCCAATAAGAACTCTACAGATAAACGAGTTCCTTTACTTACAAGTCTTTTTGCCCGTACCAGCCAGCGCTGAATCTAGCGCAGCGTTCCCCAGTTGCGTCAATCTTCCTCGTCTTAGTTTTTTGTTTGCGATCGCACTTGACATTCAAGATAGTCGCTACAGATATTATAAGTGTTTAACCGAACCTGATATTACTAACCATTAAACATCTGATGAAATTAAATATGTGTTATCTAAAACCCTTGTAGAGATGTAGCAGTGCTGCGTCTCTAGATTCTTTTTCACCAGATTCCTATTAACAATTGGCTTATTTATATCACCAGCCCTTAATAGACATCTCTAATATCATGTTCGCGTAATCAGTTATGATTCCCATAGTCATTGCACCCCACACGCCAGTCGCTCATGGGGGAAACCCCCTTCTCTACGAGACGCTCCGCGAAGGCGCTAGCCTCTCCCTTTGGGAGAAGACCGCGCTGGCTCCCTTTAATTCCCTCCCCGCAGGCGGGGTGGGGTTCTTCGGGTTTAATAAATAATCTAAGCGGACATGATATAAAAACTAATTATCTGCCTTATCCGAAATCCTTAGTAGACAAAATTCATGTAGCCGGAAGCTTCGCGTACCAGTTAATGGAAGCAAGCTATGTGTAGCGTCTCTGTTAGGAGAAGGGTATTATGCCTACGTCATTTTCACTCATATCTGTAATAGCGTCGTCGGATAATCTGGTATTGTTCGAAGGGCTGCCGTTGTTCGATAATCTGGCGTCGTCCAAAGCCCTGCCCTCGTCGGATTCTCTGGTATCGTCCGAAGGGCTGCCCTCGTCGGATTCTCTGGTATCGTCCGAAGCCCTGCCGTCGTCGGATTCTCTGGTATCGTCCGAAGGGCTGTCCTCGTCGGATTCTCTGGTATCGTCCGAAGCCCTGCCGTCGTCGGATTATCTGCCGTCGTCTATAGTATCGTCTTGACCGCCGTTGAGCAATCAAAAGCTCTCCGGTTTTATTTCCAACCAGGTTAGTATCTGGTGCAACGCTCTGTTCATCCAGGGCATTACTTAGAGAAATATCTTTCGCTTCAGCTAATGAGGGCGGAGACATAAAGGCAAATAGCAACACTGCTATTGAGGATAGTTTCCTGAAACCTTTCATGTTTTTGCTTCTCTAAACTTTCGGTAATAACTTTATTAAAACACTTTAAAGTCTGAAAATTACCGCTCGCGCACTTTTTGAAACTTAATTTAGTATAAAATTAAATATTGCAATTTTATCCCTTTGTATAATTGTAATTTTTATAAGCTTGTGTATATAAATAGTTAGTATTTAACAGGATGTAATTTTTTTCACCACATAGATAAAGTATACAGTTATTAATTAAACAAGCTAAATTTTTGATTACGAGATGGGTTCAAAAGCCTTACTGTGTAACGGAAATTTCCTCTCAACTTTTGATTTAGAAAAACCTTGTATCAGACTTATCTCCATTCCACAAGATGTATCAAAACTGTATAAAATATAAACGATAACTGCTAAATATTCTTAGCAGAAGCTGTAAATAATAATCTGTCACTGGATTTCTAGCTACAGGCAACTATCTTGTTAAGTGCTGCGTTTTTCTATCTTCTGCCTCACTTCTCTACAAGAGGCTGCGGCAACGACTACGCTCAGTGACCACTTGCTTTGTGCCTCCTGTCTGATTGTTGATTGTTGAGCGTAGTCGAAACACTGCTTTACACATCCTTTAAGGATATCTTCTGCTACCTCCACCCACTACACCAATTTTGTGGCGATAGGAGAGTTCAGCGCCGAACCAACCAGAAGCACTCGTTAGCGTACCGACAACAAGCGAGATTAACAGTCCCCAAGGTACGATTCGGGATTCAGCATCACCTAAACGTAGGAGAAAGTTAACGAGTGATAAAACTAGTATAGAAACGTTAAGTATTAGATGCGTCCAACCGGCGGCGCGCTTGCGGACTCGTTCAATTTTCAAAAAGTCGCTCAGACCGATCGCAGATGCAAGGATGCCTCCAGCTAATCCAAGTCCGATTAACCATAGCGAAGCCCTAGCCCAAAAGAAATCACGAGTTAACCAGTAGCCAAAGTCACTTCCCAAGGCGGCGGCTAAAAAGGCGATGGGAAAGATCACAGTCAGGGGATGTAGGGGATGTCCTGCGATCGCAACTGTACTGGGTACACCGGTATCACGATACTCACTGTCGTTACTTTCAATAACTGGTGGAATATTTGGAAAAGGTGTTGAACCTGTTTGCGTTGTTTCTGTAGTTTCCATTATTAGTATCCTGAATTTATGAACGTTACACTTTTAAGCTGAAGGAATTTTTTCAACATAAGCTTCAGCCTGTAGGATTAGTTTGCCTACTTCTACTTTTAGTTGGTTGACTTGTAGACTCATACCTTCTAAATCAAAGTTACTTAGATTCAAAATTTCGCTAGTTTGATCTATCAAAGCTTTTGTCAAATCTGGCGATATTTCCTCACTTTCGCTATACTCGACATTTTCTAAAGCAACACTTTTTCCATTGCTGCTAATTTTGGGGACTGCGGAAAAAGCAGCTTGCTGATTTTCACCAGTTTCTACTAATTTGATGCTGGCATTTAGTGCTACTTTCTGATCGCCCGGTAATCGGAAATCTACATTTTGAGGTTCAATAGTCCTCAGTTGTCCGTTAATATGTATTTTTTGACTTTGCAGTTGCGATCGCACATATTCGGAGTTGAAAGCACGGTTGATATCAGCTTCGGTTAACACAACCTGTGTACGAGCTTCAGTCGGTTTGGTTAGTTCAATTTTGCCAAAAGCCACACTTAGAGGATTAATGGCAACACTAGTCATTTGCATTTTTAATTCCTCCATACGGAGGTCTTTCTGCATAACTAAACCTTCACCTTCAATCGTGACTTTATCCACCTTTCCCTGAACCAATTTCAGCGGGTCTGTTTTGATGTCTACATCTAAATTTTTGACTTCATCTAATTGACTAGATAATCCTATTTCTGCCGCTTTATTGAGCGCTTGCTCTCCTAATCCAGGATTGTCTGGCATTATGTAAATTAACTCCTATTTTTTTTAAAGCACATCCTTGAGTAAATTTAATAAACTAACAGCAGAGTTTTATCTATCTGGCGATGGAATATAGATTTAGATTTAAATGTTGTCTATCTAATTTCAAATTTCAATTTTCCCTGTGTACCCTTTTCATCCTTTATTACCTCTACACTTGGAGCGATTTGTTATAAAATTGACATAAACCCTGTATTAGTTGAGTTCTTCTGACTGCTGGAACTTTTTTATACAATGCTCTCAGAACGTTTTACCGCAGCCCTTACCTACGCCACCCAACTACACGCTAACCAAGTTCGTAAAGGTTCAGGTGTCCCCTACGTTGCCCATTTATTAGGTGTCGCCAGTATTGCTTTAGAATACGGGGCAAATGAAGATGAAGCGATCGCAGCCCTCTTACACGATGCGATCGAAGATCAAGGTGGCGCTGCAACACGAGAAGAAATTCGCCGTCGCTTTGGTGACAATGTAACGGCAATTGTAGATGGTTGTACTGACGCTGATACAACTCCAAAACCCCCTTGGCGAGAGCGAAAGGAGGCATACATTGCTCATATTCCTACTGCTTCCCCATCAGTTTTGCTTGTGTCATCAGCGGATAAACTTTACAACGCCCAATCTATTCTCAAAGATTATCGGATTTTGGGCGAATCACTTTGGGAACGTTTTCATGGACGTAAAGAAGGTACTCTTTGGTATTATCGGGCGCTTGTAGATGCCTTTAAAAAGGCTGAAACAACTGTAATCATTGAGGAATTAGAACGGGTAATTTCGCAAATTGAGGTGTTAGCATCTAAATAAAAATTTTATCCATAAGTAGATAAAAAATTTATAAGAATTTAGACAAATAGCTTTTTTATAGACACGATTTAGTCATGTCTCTCACGAATAAATTTTGGCTTTTAGGTTCTCTCTCTAGATAAAAAATCTTTCTCTCGGTAGATAGGTGTACTGTAATTATTATGGCTGCTATGTTACCAATATGACGATAGTAAGAAAAAACACCCTAAATCCAACTGTAAATCCTTCTGTAAGTCCTCCAGAAAACTTGGCAGAAAAGTATATGGAAGCAGAACGTATGCATGATGTTCTGATTCTACTGCAAAACTTGATTAACAGTGAAGAAGCCACTGTAAAACTAATTCTGGATTGTCTTTATGATGTTGGTTCAGTCAATCTGATCAATCAAAAGCTTCGCCTGAAACCCTTAAACAGGGTGATGAAATTAATTGCCAGAATGTCGAAACCAGTTTTTAAAACCTTAGCTTTAAATTGGTTTAAAAAGAACTGTCCCCAACTAATTACTAATTGGCTGCACACCCAAGTCTCGTTTGAAAATCCCCAAAAGACAACTGAACCAGTAGCTATTGAAGTTGTACAACTGGAACCATATTCCATACCACAAAGAGAAAGTCTGAGCCAAGAGATTAAAAATCTGCGCTATCAGGTTAGATGGTTAGCTGGAATTTCAATAATTGCGATCGCTATTTTAGTAGTAAAAGCCACTTGGTTAAACTGAAATCTATGAATGATGAATGATGAATGATGAATATTATTATGCCTCTACCCAAACCAATATTGGAGGACATAGAAATACGCCTACTTTTGGAAGGTGTGTATCAATACTATGGTTATGATTTTCGCAATTATGCTCTTTCCTCACTCAAGCGCCGTATTCAGGGATTTATGCAATTAGAAGGGTTAGCAAATGTTTCTGCATTGCAAGAGCGCTTACTCCACAACCGCCCCTATTTAGAAAGATTTTTGCTGGCTCTGACGGTGAATGTAACATCCATGTTTCGCGATCCCAGCTTTTATAACACCTTCAGAAATCAGGTTATTCCCTTCTTACAAACCTATCCGTTTATTCGCATCTGGCACGCTGGATGTTCAACTGGTGAAGAAGTTTATTCAATGGCAATTTTACTGCAAGAAGAAGGACTTTATCACCGTTGCCGCATATATGCCACTGATACAAATGAGAAGGTATTACAAAATGCCAAAAGTGGGATTTTCTCGCTGAAAATGATGCAGGAATATACTCAGCTTTATCTAAAAGCAGGTGGCAAGAAGTCTTTTTCAGAATATTATACAGCAGCTTATGACAATGCTATTTTTCGCTCATCCCTAAGAGACAACGTTGTTTTTGCCCAGCACAATTTAGCCACTGATAGTTCTTTTAATGAGTTTAATGTGATTCTTTGTCGTAATGTCCTGATATATTTTAATCAGGCACTTCAAAAACGGGTACACGAACTGTTTTATAATAGCCTTTGTACTTTTGGCATCTTGGGTTTAGGAAGACAAGAATCTATCAGATTCACCTCTTACGAGCCTTACTATGAAGAGTTAGTCAAGGGTGAGAAAATATATAGAAAAATAGCAGGTGGGTGAAAAGAATGCTTGGAATGGGTAATTAAATTATGAATTATGAATTATCCGAAAATAACTAATAGCCAATACTCCGAAAATTATGAATAAAATCGCGCTCGTTGTCAAAAGACAGTCTGTCAAACATTTTTTATTGTGTTGAGAAGATAGATTTAGCGAGCGTTTAAGGTAAATTACACATTAAAGTATTAAAGGAGATTGTCGATGCAACTTCTCGAATGTCCTCCTGTTGCAGTCATTGCTGGAGAAAATGCGGTTCATGTTTCTCAACTACCTTCTATATGGCAAGACATTGCTAGAGGAACCACGAGTGTCGGACTTTCCCAACCCCAAAGCTATGTTGAGATGGCGCAGTTATTTTTGTATAAATTAAAACGTGGTGATGTTGATTTATTTAGCGATCGCCCCCAACTAGCTCACCTAATACCTTCATTTTCTCAGCTATTTGCACAACTGGCATGGGAAACCTTAGAGTTTTTTGGACAAGACTTTCTCAAACACAGCTATCCGAACTTTGCAGAAATTCTCCGTGATGTGGAGTCCAAAGGAATCGATTACGCTGATGAAATAAAAGTGGCTCGTATTGGCATAGATTTGTTCAATGAATTTGGTTATGAACTACCTGCTAGCTTTTATCACGTGCATTTAGCACCAATTTACCGCGATCATGTTTTTGAAGAACGTGCCTTACGATTTGACCAACGCGATATTGAGCATAAACGTGCTTGGGATGCCATACTCCATGCAGGTAAGGTATTTGCTATCCAAATGAAGGTGCAAAGTATTGCTTCTAAATATGGTTTTACTTATCAGCATGGCTGCGGTTGCAACTCTCATCTATCTTCCATTGATGTATCTCGTGGGGCGTTTGAATATGAATTGAGTCCCGACAAGCGTCAGCGATGGATTCGCAGTTTCATCTGGACTGCTTGGTACGAGTATGCCTTCTTTGCGATCGTACCTAATACGAGTTATTTGGTTTAACAAGAAAGAATTCAGGAGTCAGGAGCCAGAATTCAGAATTAAATTGTGTGCGATTGTTGGATAGCGCAGCGGTGGCGAGTCCGCGTACCCTCACAGCGAACGAAGCGAGCTAGCTACACGCAGCGTCTCGTAGAGAATATCTTGATTCTTACCGGAGCAACGGAAACGTCTCCGGCTCCACTCCTAAATTCTGACTTCTGAATTCTGACTTCTGAATTCTCCTTCAAGAAATCGGTTCAAAAACCATTTGCGGAATTAACACTTCATCTTGTAATTGTCCAACACCTAAAAAGCGAGTCTCTTCTTGATAAACTCTTACTATCCCAGTAACTTCAGAATTTAGAGAAACTCGTTGACCTTGACACCATTTTTGAGCAGATGTTGCTGGTAAAGTCACAGATAACAAATGTTGTAAGGCGGCATCAGGGGCAAGAGGTTGAAATGTCCCACCTTGCAATTTAGCTTCTAAGTCGGTGAAAGTGAGACTATCTGTTAAATCGAAACCACTGCTTTGGGTGCGGAGCAAAGCCGCAAGAGTGCCGCCAGTTTCTAAGATTTCACCTAAGTCACGAGCGATCGCTCTAATATATGTACCAGATCCACAGGCGATCGCCACATCCAATTCGGGAAAATCTCCTTCTCTCCAATCCAAAATATCTATCTGAAAAATTTCCACTGTTCGCACTGGAACTTCCACCATTTTCCCTTGGCGTGCTAAGTCGTAGAGACGTTTTCCATCCACTTGAATTGCACTATAATTCGGTGGGATTTGCTCAATCTTGCCTTCAAATTGTGCCAGTGCAGTTTTCACCTCTGCTAAACTCAATCCAGCACAAGTTTGAGAACTAATGATTTCACCTTCTAAATCATCGGTTGTAGTCCGCACACCCAGACGAATCGTAGCCTTGTAAGCTTTGTTTTCTGGCAGATATTGCAATAATCTTGTGGCTTTACCAAGTGCGATCGGTAAGACCCCTGTTGCTGCTGGATCTAAGGTTCCCGCGTGTCCTACACGCTTGAGGCGCAACAATTTTCGCACCCGCGCTACGCAGTCGTGGGAAGTCCAGTCAAATGGTTTGTTTAAGTTGAGAAAACCTTGAAATAACACAAAATCAATACTAACAGCTTCTAAACTCTATTAAATACTTATTTAATGCTCAAAGCATTAATATTTAGCAATTAAAGTTTGTCAAAACAGAATTCAGGAGTCAGAATTCAGGAATCAGAATGAATTCTGACTGAAAAAGCGGATAGCGAGTCGTAGAGAGCGTCTTGATTCTGAATTATGAATTTTGAATTCTTCTTCAATTAAGCATTATTTTATAAGTATCAAGACATTCTCTAAGCACTTTACCGAATAATGTCCAAAAAGTGCAGATAACGCCGAGTATTTTCCGCAAATATCACGATGTCATTTATAACTTCCAAGACATAAAACTGTAATAATCAAGAAATATCATAGAAAACTTCATGAAAGTTTTTATTGCCAATTAAAGATTTTTCCTCTAGCGCTTTTAGCCAAACAACTATCAATATATTTTAGGAACATAAATCAAATGAAAAAATCAATCTTCACTACTACATTGCTTTTTTGCTCTATGTTGATTGTGAGTTGTAGTAACTCTGGCAATAGTGCTTCTCAAGAGAAGAAAGTTAATCCAGTAAATACTGCAATAGCTACCCAAGCTAATTCTGAATCTATTTCTGTAAAACAAATAAAAGTAGATAATAACAAAAAAACTCTTAAGTCAGCATCAACTGAAAAAAAATCTCCTAAAAACAATCAATCTAAGGAACTTAAAAACGATAATCCAAGTTCTGGTACTATCAAAGATATGCAAAACGGAGACTTAAAATGCTACGTTACTGTTGTCGATGAAAATGGTAAAGTACATGAAAGTGTCGGTGCAACCTTTGATGTTTGCGAACCAGAGAAATACGTCAACAAAAAAGTAAAAATGTCTTATTCTCTAGAGAACGTCAATGATTGCCAAAGTTCTGAGCCTTGCGGGAAAACAATCAAAGAATGGTTGATTAGCAAGATAGAAATTCAAAAGCAATAATTACAATATGCTTTTTAAAATTATCTAAATCGGGAGCATCCACTTTTGGCGGATCGCCCTCAGACTAGAAGTCTGGGGCTATACAAACTAAACCCGCCTGCGCGGGTTTCAGAGAGTCCGCGTAGGCGGACTTCGTTTGTGTAGCCGCGATTTCCAAT
>NZ_JADEXF010000062.1 GCF_015207245.1 Nostoc cf. edaphicum LEGE 07299 | reverse complement strand
AAACTATTCCCCTTCATCTCGAAATCATCGTGTATCTGGATATGAAATTTTTGGCGATGAGCAACCTAGAATTTATACAACCGAATATCTGCAATCATCGCTAGAAATGGATGCCTTGATTAAGGCAGCCTATCGCCAGATTTTCCACGAACAACAGATGCTAGATAGCAATCGGCAAACCTGTCTAGAATCTCAACTGAAAACTGGCCAAATTACAGTCAGGGATTTCATTCGAGGGTTAGCAATATCTGATGCATTTCGGCGGCTCAATTACGAAAGCAATAACAATTATCGCTTTGTGCAGATATGCGTACAGCGCTTATTGGGTCGTGAGGTTTACAATGAACGCGAAAAACTAGCCTGGTCGATTGTGCTAGCGAGTAAAGGACTGCACAGGTTTATCGACGATTTGGTGGATAGTGAGGAGTATATGAGTAACTTTGGTTACAATACAGTTCCTTATCAACGGCGACGGATTTTACAAGGACGCTCTCTAGGAGAATTACCATTTGCCAGAATGGCTCGTTATGGCGAAGAGTATCGCGATAAATTACCGCTTCCCACGACGAAAAAGCAGGTTGAGCCTTTTAATTTACAAACCTTCTTACGCAGTTCTGACAGAGATGTGGTGTTATTGCTATTAGCTTCGACACTGGCACTGATTGTCTTGTTTAGTTTGCTGACTACATTTGGTTATTTCCCAAAATTTGGTGGTTACTAGCTGAAACTTGAGATGTAGCGATCGCCATTGTGAGCGATCGCAACATCCTCAATGCATAAAAATTCTATTATTTGAGATTTCACAAACAAGCTTTTGGTAAAGAATTGTAATCCAAAATCCAAAATCCAAAACCCAAAATTCGCATGAGTCCCTGACTACGGTAGTCTAGATAAAAGTGAATTTATCGCGTGCGATATTATATTGTTTTATGACTTCAGTTGTTTCTAGTCCCCCACGCACTATTCGGATCGGCTCACGCAAAAGCCAACTTGCTCTGGTTCAGACCTATTGGGTACAAGAGCAACTCCAGAAATCCTTTCCTGATATCACTTTTGAAGTCCACACCATGTCTACCCAAGGCGATAAAATCTTGGATGTAGCATTAGCTAAGATTGGCGATAAAGGACTTTTTACTAAAGAACTTGAACTCGGAATGATCAATCAAGAGATTGACTTTGCAGTTCATTCTCTCAAGGATCTGCCGACTCACTTACCAGAAGGGTTAACGTTAGCAGCAATTACTGAACGAGAAAACCCAGCAGATGCATTAGTGGTGCATGAAAAGCACAAAGATAAACAAATCGATACGTTGCCAGAAGGTGCGGTAATTGGGACATCTTCTCTACGGCGGTTAGCACAGTTACGCCACCATTTCCCTCACTTTACCTTTAAGGATGTGCGGGGAAACTTAATTACACGGTTGGCAAAACTGGATGCAGGTGAATACGATGCTTTGATTTTGGCAGCAGCAGGATTAGAGAGATTGGGAATGGGCGATCGCGTTCATCAAATCTTACCCAAAGAAATCTCCCTCCACGCGGTCGGACAAGGAGCTTTGGGGATAGAATGCCGTGCTGATGATAGTGAAGTGCTATCTCTACTCAAAGCAATTGAACATACCGAAACACGCGATCGCTGTCTCGCTGAACGATCTTTTCTCCGTTCTCTAGAGGGTGGATGTCAAGTACCTATCGGTGTAAATACAGAAATATCGGGTGAGAATTTAACTTTAACTGGGATAGTCGCCAGTGTAGATGGTCAAAAGTTCGTCAAAGATACCGTCACCGGGCTTGCCAACAATGCCGAAGCACTAGGCACAGAACTAGCAGAACTTTTGCGGCAACAGGGAGCGCAAGAAATTTTATCAGAAATTTTTGCGGTGATTCAGCGCGGTTCCTAAGCAATTGGGCAAGCCAATGTGATTAGATAAGAATTGATCGCCGTTGCACTAAATTATGTGCCAGACGCGACAATTCGCGTTGAGCGGGATTTCAAAAGGTTAATTTGACAATATAGACTCAGGGAAACAAAAATTACCATGCGGATTCTATTTGTTGCAGCAGAAGCAGCACCAGTTGCGAAAGTAGGAGGAATGGGTGATGTTGTCGGGGCATTACCCAAAGTCCTGAGAGAAATGGGGCATGATGTGCGGATATTCTTGCCTTACTACGGCTTCCTGCCAGACAAAATGGAAATTCCCCAAGAACCGATCTGGTGGGGAGATGTCATGTTCCAGCACTTCGCAGTATACGAAAGTGTTCTGCCTGGTACTGATGTTCCCTTGTACTTATTTGGACATCCGTCCTTCATGCCGCGCCGCATCTATTCTGGAGATGATGAAGATTGGCGGTTCACATTGTTTGCTAATGGTGCAGCCGAATTTGCCTGGAATTATTGGAAGCCAGATATTATCCATTGTCACGATTGGCATACAGGGATGATTCCCGTGTGGATGCACCAAGATCCTGATATCACCACAGTGTTTACCATCCATAACCTGGCTTATCAAGGGCCGTGGCGTTGGTATTTAGAAAAAATTACTTGGTGTCCCTGGTATATGCAAGGACACAACGTCATGGCGGCGGCGGTACAATTTGCCAACAAGGTAAATACAGTTTCACCCACCTATGCCGAGCAAATCAAGACAGCTACTTACGGTGAAACGTTAGAAGGTTTGCTGTCCTTTATTAGCGGTAAATTATCTGGGATTATCAATGGTATTGATACTGAGGTATATAACCCTGAAAATGACAAATACATTGAGCAAACCTTTACTACTGCTACTTTAGATAAACGCAAAGCCAATAAAATTGCTTTGCAACAAGAATTAGGATTAGAAGTCAACTCCAAAGCCTTTTTTGTTGGGATTGTTACCCGATTAGTGGAACAAAAAGGCATTGATTTGATATTGCAAATCCTCGATCGCTTCCTATCTTATACAGATGCCCAGTTTGTGCTGTTAGGGACAGGCGATCGCAACTATGAAACTCAGATGTGGCAATTAGCATCCCGCTTCCCCGGACGCATGGCAACTTACTTACTGTATAACGATGCCCTGTCTCGCCGGATCTACGCTGGTACTGATGCCTTCTTGATGCCCAGCCGTTTTGAACCATGCGGTATTAGCCAAATGATGGCTTTGCGCTACGGTTCTGTACCCATTGTCCGCCGCACAGGTGGACTAGTTGACACTGTAAGCCATCACGACCCTGAAAATGCTGCCGGTACTGGTTATTGCTTTGATCGCTATGAACCGCTAGACCTTTTCACTTGTATGATCCGAGCTTGGGAAGGCTTCCGTTTCAAACCGCAATGGCAAGAACTACAAAAACGGGGTATGAGTGAAGATTTTAGTTGGTATCAATCTGCTAAGGAGTACGTAAAGTTGTACAGGTCAATTTTCGGTTTGCCAGAAGAAGAAGAGGAGACACCAGAACCAAAGTTAGTTTTAAACGAAGCAGTCACCAATAGCAAGTCCTAAACAGCCAGTAGAGGCGTACAGATGTGCGTTTCTACTCCTAACTTTGAAGAACTCAAGTTGCTAGTTATGGATTCGGGCGATACCTTCTCTACGAGACGCTTCTCTTCTCCCAAGGGGAGACGCTACGCGAACGAGAGGCTTGTCTGCGACACGCTCCGCGAACGCCAACGCAAAACTTTTCGGTTTACTGAAATTGAAATCTGGTTTAGTGTTGTACTTCATGAACCTGCAATCTGTTGTAAAGAGGCGTTATTGTGCTTAGTGAACGCGAGAAGATGTTGGCGGGAGAGCTGTATAACAAGCTTGACCCTGAACTAGTCCGCGCTCGCGACCGGGCGCGGGACTTGTGTCAAGACCTCAATGCCATGCGCTTTTCCCAACACGAGGAGCGTCAGCGCATCCTCCAAGAACTGTTGGGCGCAGGAGGCGAGGACGTGTGGATACAGTCGCCATTCTTCTGCGACTACGGGTTCAACATACTCCTTGGGAAGAAGTGCTTCTTCAACTTCAACTGCGTTGTGCTCGATGTCTGCCAGGTCAAAATCGGAGATTACACATTGTTTGGCCCAGGGGTGCAGATTTATACTGCCACCCACCCGCTTAACGCAAAGCTGCGCCGCCAGCAAGAGTTCGGCAAGTCGGTAGAGATCGGCTCTGATGTGTGGGTCGGCGGCGCGGCTGTCATTTGTCCGGGCGTGACAATCGGTTCGGGGTGCGTCATCGGCGCGGGCAGCGTAGTCACCCACGACATTCCTGCCGGGGTGTTAGCTGCCGGCAACCCCTGCCGTGTTATCCGGGAACTAACGGATATCTAAGCTTAATATAACTCCTGAATTCTAACTTCTAACTATTGAGTACTTGTTGCTTTCGCCCTAATTAACCAATCACGATCGCCAGTGCAAATTTCCCGACCGGACGAGTCTCCTAAGCGGTCTAGCGCCAATAAACAAGCGTATTTCAAATCCCAAATCGGCGTATTGAGGCAAATTTTGAGTTCAAAAATTGCTCGTGAATCACCTAATTCACCAAGAGCGATCGCACATGCTGCACGAGATTTCTGAAACTGGGGTTCGCGGTTGTGCAGATTTTCTATTAATAAATCGTAGGCAGGAGCATATTTCAGCCAGCCGAAAAGTTTCATCACATGATAATGAGCGCCATAGTCGTTATATGCTTTGTCGCCATAAGTTACTAAAAGTGCTTGGGGTGCTTCTTGTGGATAGATATCTAGTAAGGTTTTTGTTGCTAAATAGCAACGTCCAAAATCGGTTTCGTAGAGTTCGTTAATCACAAAATCTAGAACAGGGGTAGCATCATACTCATGTACTAGATCGAGGTCGTTGGGGCGATCGTAGAGTACTTGCTCTAAGTAAGGTTGAATTTCTGTAAAAGTAATTTCACCACTGGGAACCCCTGCATCCAATAGCATCCGCAATGCTCGCAACCGGAACACCAAAGATACAGGACAACGAGCGATTTCTGGGATGGCTTTGTAGTAGCGGGAATCAATCAAATCTTGAATGCAACCTCGCCGTGCATTGACACTAGAACTTTGTAGTAGCGCTATCACTTCACTAATTTGGGAATAGTCATCTGTGAAGCGACAAACTGTAGCGATCGCCGCACTACGGGTAGGTTCATCCTCAACTTGGGTAAACTTCCGTACACGTTCAAGGGACGGACGATAATCAGCGTTAGCTAGAGTGTGGATAATGACTCGATAGATTTGACCTGGTTTATCAAGGAGTTGCGCTACCTCTTCGAGAATTTCTGGATCTCTAGTCCCGATTTCTCCGATCGTCCACACGGTATTTTCAACAGTATAAATATCATCATCTTTAAGGCATTGCCGAATTACAGGTAAAGCTGATTGTGCCTGCAATCGCCCCAGACTTTCCACAGCTTTGCGTCGGACAATGCGGTGGTCTAACTCATCAGGGTTACTAGTTTCAATCGCCCGCACCAAAGCCGCGATCGATTGCTCAGTCGGGAAGTTAATTAAATGGGAAACAGCAATATATTTATCAGAAGCGTCTTCGAGTTGTTCTAATGGTGTATCGATAATTGCGATCGCTTCTTCTTCTGTTAGCCCAAACATTTTAAAAAAACGTTTATCCATTGATCTATAAAATGGCTCTTGGATAATTGCTTTGAAGTCACTTTTACTATCGTACTAGGGACTGGCTACTAGTGATTGGGGACTGGGAAGATGAAGCGTAGACGGGGCGAGTACAAAATAACGAGGTAGAGCCAAACAAACCAAAAAACCGCATCATCGCCCTCAAAAAAACTGTACAAAAAAGCTATTCATCCTCATCTCCTGATGGTCGTTCGCTGTCACTTTGTTGGGTGTTCCACTCTAAAACAATACGCTCTAGCATTTCCGCCTGCGTACAGTTATTTACAGCAGCGTATTGCTTAATTAGCTCTCTGACGTTAGGACTAATATGACGTATATCTAGTGGGTTGTTTCTTGTCGTTTCCACGATCTTTTTCCAGAATGTAGTTGGGTTAAACTTTTGAAGATTTACATCAAAAAGCTTTACCAGTGGTAACGCGATCTGAGAAGATCATAATATATGCATTTGTCAGCTATTAGTTCAGTTGCCTCTTGCTAATTGTTCAGTTTTATGTAACAGCTAAATGTTAGTCTTTAGCGAGTAACCAAATACAAGCATTTTTGGGAACACCGATCGCACATCATTCATATAAACACATATTTAGGAAACCAAACTTATGGATGAAACCTCTGAACTCACAACAGCTAATCACATAACCGCTCAAGATGTAGCAGAAGTGATTGCAGAACTTGAGCAATATCGGGAACGTCTAGTTCAAGAAACTACGGAAACAGCAAAACGGGCTAAGTTGATGAGAGTAAGCGTTATGGCAAAACTGGAGCCTGAGCTTGCCAAGATTGATTCTGCCCTCCAAGAACTCCGTAATCAGCAGGCTGCCCTGAGTGGCAGCAACTAGTCATTTGTCTTGATAATTTAGCTAGAGATTATATGCTCAACTCCGAAACTCAATCCGGGGCAGATTCGTTAAATCTGTCCCATGCAGAAACTGATGCTTTATTTTCAGTAGTGAGCGAGCAATTAGCCTTAAACACCTTCAACTCAGATGACCAAGAGCTAATAAAGCAGATGGTTGAGAGTATGGCGGACTCACGAGGCATGGTTAGGTTGAGTTTTGCAGAGGCTTTGGGTAAAATCGGCAAACCAGCGACCCCTTTATTGATGGAAGCTGTGGCAAATCATCCCAACCCAGTTGTGCGGAGAGCCAGCGCCAAAACCTTGACACTCATTGCTGACCCGATCGCAGTTCCGACTTTGGTCAATGCCCTGTTAAATGATGAGGATATGGTGGTCAAAACCTCGTCGGTGGGAGGGCTTGCCAAAATAGGTGAGGCAGCTGTACCAGCATTGCTGAAAATCTTAGCCTCAACCGAGTATCCAGAAAGTGCCAAAGGTCATGCGGTATGGGCGTTAGGATTTATTGGGGCAGAAGCGAAGGAGCATTTATATCGAGAGATTAACTCCGACTCTGCTGAAGTTCGGGCTGCGGTGGTGGGTGCGATCGCTAAAATTGCTCAAGAAGGCACTCAAGAAGGAGCATTTAATATTTTAATTAATGCCCTCAACGACCCATCTGAAATTGTCCGGAGTGAAGCCGCCGCCGCTTTGGGTAGCCTGACTTATCGATCGGCAATTCCTAGCCTTGTTGAATTACTACATCATCCCGATTGGGAAACCCGAAAAGCAGCGGCTTTGGCATTGATGAAAATTGGCGACGGTGCTGCTTTAGAACCCCTGCAAGCCACATTAACTGAGGAAGAAGAAGCGGGGGTTCAGGCAGTGATGAAGTTGGCGATTTCTCAAATTGAGAGGCAGTTAGAGGAGGAAGCTTGGGAATAAGGCGATGGACATTTCTAACTTGACATTATACTCTCTTTTTGAGAGTATTTAAGCAGAAATTAGTTTTTCGTTGATCGAAGAATATAGACAAACAACGTAGAGACAAATGCATCTGATTGCGATTCGTAACCTCCGCATTGATGCTGCCCAGTACCCTGATGTTAAAAAGCAAGTTGACAACTGGTACGCAACCGTCAACAAAGTGGAATGGCAGAATTTGGAGGACGTTCGTCAGATTTATCGGGATGCTGAAGCGGTTGGAAATTTTACTGTCTTTAACATCAAAGGGAATGAATATCGTCTGATTGTTGGTATTGACTACCAAAACCAAACGGTTTATTACAAATACTTTCTAACTCATGCCGAATATAACAAAGGTAAATGGAAAAATGACCCTTACTTTTGACCAAGCTGCTTATAGTAATTTACTAGCTGAAGTCGCTCCCAAGGTGATTGAGACGGAAGAAGAGTATGATCGCGCCCTAGCAATAGCAGAGCGCCTAACATTTTGCAAAAACCGGACTCCAGAAGAGCAAGCTCTGCATAAGTTGATAGTAACCCTGGTTGAAGCGTATGAGGCACAGAACTATCCAATGGATGAATCTGCACCGCATGAAATTCTCCAACACATTATGGAAGTCAGTTGCACCCGTCAAGCGGACTTGGTGGGCATCATCGGGTCGAGCGGCGTGGTATCTGAAGTTGTGAACGGTAAGCGGTCGATTAGTAAGGCACAAGCTAAGGCACTCGGAAGTTACTTTAAAGTGAAACCCAGTCTGTTTATCTAATGTATTCCGCCCTATTGGGATTGATAAAAGTAGTTGTAAGAGCGATCGCTACTATCGGTTATATTTAATCACTTGATCTAATCGAGGCAAAGCGCTCACTGCTGACTCTCGAACATACGGATCGATAGATTCATCGTTTGTCAATGCCGTCAGCACTTCCACTCCGCGGATATCACCCATCGAACCGAGTGCATTGACGATCGCCACAGCCACTGCAACATTATCTATTTTTTTCAGAGCTTCAGCCAAAATCTCAAAGGCAGGAGATCCAATCTCACCCAGCGCCATTACTGATGCGATATAAACAACTGGATTTGGGTCATTAAGCGCTGTTTGCAATCCCTGTAAGCCCTCATTCGGGAAGGGAACGTCAGGATGATTAGCAGCAACCTGTGCTAGAGCTTTAGCACAACTACCCCGAATGGTTGCATTATCACTATTTACTAATGACTCTACCAGTAGCGGTACAGCATCTGTACCAATAGCACCCAGTGCTTTTACCGCAGCTCGACGATAGGTGACATCTTCTTCATCTAAAATACCCATCAGCCGAGGAATAGTATTTTCATCACGGACATTAGCCAGTTCCCACATGGCTCGTTCCCGCAAATTGGGATTGGGGTGTTTTAACTGTGCAAATAGAGAATCTATTGTCATAAAAGAAAATTTCCTTGTTTAAATCCCCCAAGTTCAATCATTAATTACGAATTACGAATTATTAACAACATAGGGACTCTTGGTCAATCACCCAACCTGATACAGGCAAAGCAACAGACTGAGAGTCCCTAAGTTTTAGAGTATGACGATCGCTCGTCTACGTCTAGTCAATCCCTATTACTATGAAAGGGAGTTGATTACGTAGTCGAGGAGATTGCGGAACTCAACCAACGCTTGAGGAGAGAAGTCGCGAGGAGCGCAAGCGCGATCGCGGGTGTAAGTCATTGCGGTAACATAAGGAGCTGTGGGCAGATTTAAAGAGCGATAAACTTCGCGAGCACCTGCAATACCCCATTCATCCAGAGGGCCAGTACCACCCACAACTAAGCTGTAGTTGATCAAGCGTAAGTAGTGCTTGATGTCGCGCAGGCACTTGTCTTTCTTAACTTGAGTGTCGCCAGCTTCACCTTCTTGGCTCAGGTAAGGATATTTCTTGAAGGCAGCATCATAAGCTTCCTTAGCTACGGCATCGATACCAGAAGCTAGCTTTTCAGCAGCTTCTAGACGAGCTGTAGCACGCTGAATGCTACCTTGAACTGATTCTAGATCGGAGGTGGTTGGAAAACGACCTGCTGCATCAGCAGATCCAATAACTGTAGTGATAACTGATTTCATTGCTTTTTATACTCTA
>NZ_JADEXF010000061.1 GCF_015207245.1 Nostoc cf. edaphicum LEGE 07299 | reverse complement strand
GACAGCGTTCTATCCTCTCTGGCTGGGAATTGCTTCTCCAACTCAAGCCAAACGCGTCGTAGAAAATCTCTCTTTGTTTGAAGCCCCAGGCGGAATTTTTACCAGTACTCGTGTCACCGGCAACCAGTGGGATGCTCCCCTTGGCTGGGCACCATTGACATTAGTTGCCGTCCAGGGACTTCACCGCTATGGGTATCATACAGAAGGCGATCGCATTGCCAACAAATTTCTCGCTATGGCAGTTAAAGAATTCGAGCGTCATAATACCCTAGTTGAAAAATATGATGTTGAACGCTGTTCTGCCAATGTTTCCGACGAAATATGCTTTGGATATAGTTCTAACGAAGTTGGTTTCGGCTGGACAAATGGAGCGATTCTGGAACTCTTAGCAATCGGCGAGAAAAAAGTTTAAAGTAAGAATTCAGGAATCAGAATATAGAAGGAATCTAGTATGATTGGCATATTTATTCATCCAATATTCTTCTGAATTCTGATTCCTAAGCTTTCGCAAACTACTAACCTAAATAACTATTCACGCCATCAATATTATTTTGACAGATATTAGCCTGCTGGTGAAATGCTTTAAGCCTGTACTTGGCTTTAACTGTGGAAACGCTTAATTGTAGCAGCTTACATAATCAATAGCTGCCAGACCGCCGCGATAAGTAGTCCAAGTAACATAACAGGTTTTTCTTGACGAATAACTCTCAAGAAGTAAATCAGTAACTTCTTGGTACAAAGCATTATCTTTCCACAAACATAGCCAACCTCCAGCACTTGATGATGTAGGGTTCATTTGAATACATACACCCCTTAGTGCTACCAGAGGATTTAGATGATATTCCCTAATTGTACCAGATGCACTGTCAGCCAAAGCGGATGTACTACCCAGCATAACTAAAGCACAAGGTAAACCCAAAAACTTGAAAAGTTTCGCCTTCATGAACTTTCACTCCTTTGCTTGATTAAAATGTCTAAAATAAACAAAAAACGTGTAATTTTAGACCAAAAGTAGTTTTGGTTGCTTTCCTCTTATACTAATCGCAACGCTATAGTTGCGGTTTGAATTTTTAATGCATACTGAGACTAAAACTGTGATTGATATATGATTTTTGCAAGATATTTATTCATTAGGAGCCAGAATGCAGAAGGAATTGAAATAGTGGCATATTGCAATACACCACTACTTTTGAATAAAGGGGTTTAAGTACAAAACTAAATCTACAATTTAATGGTTTTCAATTATATGGTTTGCCTAAACTCCCCAGTAATTCCCCTCGTCTGAATTCTGAATTTTGACTCCTATTTCTCAATGCCCTATCAGCATCTACCAATTATCATCTCTATCTTCGTCGTAAGGCTCACCTGTAAAAGGTTGTACGCCAACAGCAGGATAAGCATCATCCGTAGGGCCAAAAATCCGCATTGCAGCTTCAGAAATATACTGGGTTATGTTCGCAATGATTTTGGAAATATCCATAATATTGGACTCCCTCTTTTTGAGTCGCTTTAATGGTGATGCTTATACTCTAATCCTAATACTCAAGCCTTGCTCATATTCTCAATATATTGAGAATATATGCAATGTTTATTCAGATAACTTTGCAATACTTTAGCTTGTGAAAAAGTCAAACTTTTCTCTTTGATTCTAATGGTAACATAGTTGTTTCTTGCAACCCATTTGGGAAAATAGCGAAGCAAAACAAACTTTCTCTGACAGGATATTATTTTCCTTGATTAGCCACCCGCTCTAATTAACATTATTGCACGCTATCACTATTAAAAAATATTAATTATTTGATGAAGTTAGTATTAAGCTACCGATAAATCTACTGTTATACGGCAATCTCAGCCAATGTACTTGCAGGGAGTTGACATTATTTATGGTAAATATTACCATAAATAAAAGAAGCATCTTGTAAGGAAGCTCTTGCATGACAACTTTGCCAGATTTGAACTATGTATATAAACAGCAAAGCCAGCAGAACCAGGAACTGAACCTTTCTGCCGATGACTACAGCTTGCTGACCGACCTTTACCAGTTGACAATGGCAGCTTGTTACACTGGCGTTGGTATAGAACAACGGCGGGCAAGCTTTGAATTGTCTGTCAGACGATTGCCAGAGGGTTTTGGTTATTTGATTGCAATGGGGCTGACGCAGGCATTAGAATATTTAGCCAAAATCCGCTTTAGTTCCGCGCAAATTGCGGCATTACAGGCAACGGGAATTTTTGCTCACGCAGGCGATCGCTTTTGGTCACTTTTAGCTGAGGGAAAGTTTACGGGTGATGTTTGGGCAGTACCAGAAGGGACAGCCGTGTTTGCCAATCAACCACTGTTGCGGGTGGAAGCACCCCTTTGGCAAGCGCAACTAGTAGAAACCTACCTGCTGAATACGATTAATTACCAGACTTTGATTGCCACAAAAGCAGCCCGGTTGCGGGATGTAGCAGGGGAATCAGCAACACTTTTAGAATTTGGCACCAGACGAGCATTTAGTCCCCAAGGGTCTTTGTGGGCGGCACGGGCGGCGTTGGCGGGTGGGTTAGATTCCACTTCTAATGTGTTAGCAGCGCTACAACTGGGACAAAAGCCAAGTGGTACGATGGCACACGCCTTGGTGATGGCATTGTCAGCAATAGAAGGCACTGAAGAACAAGCTTTTAGTGCATTTCATCGCTATTTTCCGGGTGCGCCATTACTAATTGATACTTACGATACCATTGCTGCTGCCGGGCGCTTGGCCGAAAAAGTAAATTCCGGGGAAATGCAATTAACAGGAGTGAGATTGGACTCAGGAGATTTAGTTACCTTATCAAAACAGGTGCGATCGCTCCTTCCCGGTGTACCAATTTTTGCCAGTGGCGACTTGGATGAGTGGGAAATTGCCAGATTAAAAGCTGCTGGGGCGCAAATTGATGGTTACGGACTGGGAACGCGACTAGTTACAGGTTCGCCTGTCAATGGAGTTTATAAACTTGTAGACATTGATGGGATCCCAGTGATGAAGCAGTCTAGTGGTAAGCTTACTTATCCAGGGCGCAAGCAGATTTTTCGCTCGTTTACAGGAGGCAAGGTAAAAGCAGATAGGTTGGGACTCTTAGGTGAAAGCTCTCTAGATGAAAAACCTTTGTTGCAGTTGGTAGTACAAGAAGGTGAACAGCTGTATCCGTTAGAGTCGTTGGCAACAATTCGTCAGCGTACCGCCGCCTCAGTTGCTAGTTTGCCACAACAGACACGGCGTTTGGATCATCCGGTGGCTGTAGAAGTGGAGATTTCTGAGGGGTTACGGGTGTTGACTGAAGAAACTAAAAAACGAACCGCAGAGGCGCTGAGTACACAGAGGTAATAATTACTCCTTCGGTATGTCTTAATTACGAACTACGAACTACGAATTACGAATTACTATGAGAGTTGCTTTGTTTGGTACTAGTGCCGATCCACCAACTGCTGGACATCAAAAAATTCTGAGTTGGTTATCTGAGCGTTATGATTGGGTAGCGGTTTGGGCAGCGGATAATCCGTTTAAGTCTCATCAAACACCTTTAGAACATCGGGCGGCAATGTTGCGACTGTTGATTGCGGATATAGATGCGCCACGGCATAATATTGCTTTGGAACAAGAATTGAGTAGCTTCAGAACGCTGGAAACAGTGGAAAAAGCCAAGCTTACTTGGGGTGAAGATGCTGAATTAACGTTGATTATTGGTTCAGATTTACTGACTCAGCTACCACGTTGGTATCGCATTGAAGATTTGTTACAGGAAGTGCAACTACTGATTGTACCGCGACCGGGATATGCAATAGATGAATCTAGTTCAGAGGTAGTGCAAAAGCTGGGAGGGAAGATTGCGATCGCTAGTCTGACCGGTCTAGATGTTTCCTCAACAGCGTACCGCGAACATAGAGATTCTCAAGCCCTCACAGCCCCTGTAGTTGCCTATATTAATCGAGAGCATTTGTACGAATGCCAGGACGTTCACCAAAAAAGATACCAACTCCGTTAAACCAACAACCTTTGGCCGATTTCAAGGTTGGTGTTGATAATGTAATTTTTTCTGTAGATACTGTACAAAATCGGCTGTTAGTTCTACTCGTAATGCGACAGCAAGAACCATTTCTAAATCATTGGAGTCTTCCCGGTACTTTGGTACGTCCAGGAGAGTCTTTAGAAGATGCCGCCTATCGCATTATGGCAGAGAAAATTAAAGTCAACAATCTCTATTTAGAACAACTGTATACATTTGGCGGCCCGAACCGCGATCCACGGGAAGCAACTGATAGTTATGGTGTGCGTTATCTATCAGTTAGTTACTTTGCCCTAGTGCGATTTGAAGAAGCCGAATTGATTGCCGATCGCATGACTGGCATAGCTTGGTATCCGGTAAAACAAGTGCCGCAATTAGCTTTTGATCATAATGAAATTTTAGCTTATGGACACAGGCGATTGCGAAATAAATTAGAGTATAGCCCAGTGGCTTTTGAAGTCTTGCCAGAAATGTTCACCTTGAATGATTTATATCAGTTATACGCCACAGTTTTAGGTGATAACTTTTCCGATTATTCTAATTTTCGAGCGCGTCTACTGAAGTTAGGTTTTTTATGCGATACCGGAATTAAGGTATCACGAGGTGCTGGTCGTCCGGCTAGTTTGTATAAGTTTGACGCCGAAGCTTTTGCTCCCTTAAAAGATAAACCTTTGGTGTTTATTTAACCAATCACTTTACAGAGTCCAAATTTCTGCAATACCTTTCGGTTAAGATCCCCCCGCCTGCGGCGGCCCCTTTTTTAAGGGGGTTGGGGGATCTTCAAAATACCGAACCGTATTGCAAAGTTAAAAGTCATAAGTGACTCTTGACAAATGACAAATGACCAATGACAAATGACAAATAATATGAAAATTGCGATCGCTCAAATTAATCCTACTATCGGTGATTTGCTCTTAAATGCCCAAACAATCCTGGAGGCGGCACAACGAGCAGCATCTAGCGGTGCGCGTTTATTGCTGACACCAGAACTTTCTTTATGTGGCTATCCACCAAGAGATTTATTACTAAATCCTAGTTTTGTGGAAGCGATGAGCATCACTTTACAAAACTTGGCTCAGGATTTACCAGCAAATTTAGCTGTGTTAGTAGGAACTGTTGAACAGAATCTTAACGCACATATTAGTGGCGGTAAAACTTTATTTAACAGCATGGCTTTGTTAGAGAATGGCAGAGTCAAGCAAGTTTTTCACAAACGACTTTTGCCTACTTACGATGTATTTGACGAACGTCGCTATTTTGAACCAGGCTTGCAAGCTAATTATTTCACTTTAGATGATATCCATATTGGCGTAACTATTTGCGAAGATTTATGGAACGATGAGGAATTCTGGGGCAAACGTAGTTATGCAGTAAATCCGATTGCTGACTTAGCAATTTTAGGTGTAGATTTGATTGTAAATTTATCTGCTTCCCCCTACACTGCCGGTAAACAGCAGTTTCGTGAAACAATGCTCAGGCATAGTGCAATACGTTTTCAACAACCAATGATTTATGCTAATCAGGTTGGCGGAAATGATGACCTAATTTTTGATGGGCGGAGTTTTGCCTTGAATCGTCAAGGTGAAGTTATGTGTCGTGCCCGTGGCTTTGACACTGATTTAGTAATAGTTGAATTTGACGAAGCGCAACGGGATTTTCAATTAGGTTCTGTAGCACCTGTCTATGAGTCGGAAGATGAAGAAATTTGGCAAGCGTTGGTTTTGGGAGTGCGAGATTATGCTCGTAAGTGTCGCTTTCCTAAAGTAGTTTTGGGTTTAAGTGGCGGGATTGACTCCGCAATAGTAGCTGCGATCGCCACGGCTGCACTTGGTAAAGAAAATGTCCTTGGTGTTCTCATGCCTTCCCCTTACAGTTCCGAGCATTCCATTAGCGATGCTTTAGCATTAGCCGAAAATTTGGGGATTAAGACTCATCTTTTAGCAATTGGCGAGTTAATGCAAGGCTTTGATCAAACATTAGGTAATTTGTTTGCAGGTACTGAGTTTGGATTGGCAGAAGAGAATATCCAATCGCGGATTCGCGGTAATTTGTTAATGGCGATCGCTAATAAATTTGGCTATCTGCTTTTATCTACTGGTAACAAGTCAGAAATGGCAGTTGGTTACTGTACTCTCTACGGCGATATGAATGGCGGGTTAGCAGTGATTGCAGATGTTCCTAAAACCCGTGTGTATTCACTTTGCTATTGGTTAAATCGCACTAATGAAATCATCCCGCAAAACGTCTTGACTAAAGCACCCAGTGCCGAACTCAAACCAGGCCAAGTCGATCAAGACTCTCTACCGCCCTACGAAGTTTTGGACGATATTTTGCAACGCCTAATTCACAACCACCAATCAGCAGCGCAAATTGTTGCAGCCGGTCACGATGCGGTGATTGTAGACAGAGTAATTCAAATGGTGGCGCGGGCTGAATTTAAACGGCGACAAGCACCCCCCGGCTTAAAAATCACCGATCGCGCCTTTGGAACCGGTTGGCGAATGCCAATTGCTAGTAACTGGGTTGGTGTCAAAAAGGCTTACCAGGCAAAAACTACAGCTACATCTAACCTTAGTTTGTTGTGATCGCAGCGATTATATTCATTACAATCCTGTGCGACATCAATTATGTCTGACTCCACAGGATTGGCAATTTTCAACTATTCATCGGTTTATCCAGCAAGGTGTTTATCCGCAAAATTGGGGAATGATTGAAGTTCCAGAAGTGCTTAACAGTATTTGGGATATTTAGAAGAATTGGAATGCGGTGCGGTGCGTTACGCTGTCGCTAACGCACCCTACTGGACATGATTGAAATTCACAAAGCCGGAGATACATTTTATCCCAAATTGAATTAAACTGCGATCGCCGATCTTGTAGAGGAGCAGGGATATCTTCGCAGGGGAAGAGAAAGTCCTTTTGATTCGGTGAAATTGGATGATTTATTTTTTGGAGTTCCCTTACTTGAAGACAAAAGTTACTTCAGGGAAGGCGGAAGTTGCTACAGACTGCGCGAAACACTGAAACGTGAAGGCGGAAGCTCTTACAGGGAAGGCGGAAGCTGCTACAGACTGCGCGAAACACCGAAACGTGAAGGCGGAAGTTAATTCCGGGAAGGCAGAAGTGCGATCGCTGCTTTTGTAGGGTGAGTTAACGAAGTGCGATCGCCTAATTTTGTAGGGTGCGTTAGTGCAATCGCAATGTTGTCGTTAAAAAACTCCATAGCCCGTATATTCACGCATTTCAGGAGATTGAAATCCTAGAACAATATCATCTTTTGGAACTCCTCGCTCTACAAGTTCTTGAGCCACTCTCATTTCCGTCATATTCTGCTCAATCGAAATTTTTCCCTGTTTAATATCCAAATGTAAGACACAACCATAGACTCGCCGATGACCATCCCATCCCACATTCATAACCATGTAATGGTCTTGTTTTGTATCAAAAACAGTGTAACAATCAATCTGACCATTTGCGATGGGGATAGCAGCATAAGCCGTCAACAAGGACTTAATGATATGGCGATTAGACTCTAGGGTATCCATTGTACAATTACCTCTTGAATTGGGTCATAAATAATTTGTTTAATCTGATATCTCTCTACAGATATTTGGGCAAATTCCCGCTTGAAAAAAGCTTCATAAACACCTATAGGCACTGCCAAATAGAGAATGCGAGTTGGATCGCTACTTTCTAAGGCAAGCCGATAATTCAAAAACTGTCCTAATGCAGCATGATAATCTGTTAGTGGTGAATCACTCAGGAACGTTTTAATCTCAACTGCAATTTTTTCTTCACCCCGCTCTGCTGCTAACAGTTGCTCTGCATCTAAATCTATTTCAAACTTAGTTCCGCCAACTTCCAGTAGCAGAGGATCATCGGTTATCTTCCACTGCTGTTTTTCTAAAGCAATTCTAACCACAGCATGAAATTTATCTTTAGCTGCCATCGTTAACTTTTTCTGATTTACTTAACATTTTAGTGCGTAGGCGCAGCCCGCCGCAGGCATCGCCAATCTTATCGGTTGAGTTGAGTGCGATCGCCCGATACCATAGAATTGGGTTACAGAAAATTTATACTTTCGATAAATTGTGTTATGAGTGCGATCGCAGTACTCTAGATGTTAGTAACAGCAAAATATTTATCTAGCTACTGCTTGGGCATCTGGAGAAGAAAATGAGAGAACACATCAGCCGGCAAAAAAAAACTACTACAGGCTTCTCAATTCCATCCCTGAAACAACCGATACGCGGCTTTGGTTTGGAGTCGTCGGCAATTTCACGCCAAGCAGTTTCTGAAATACAACCATTCCATAAACCACTTACTCACGATATTAGTCGCATACCACTGCGTACCCAAGCAAAACTCTCAATTAGCCAGCCTGGAGACAAATACGAACAGGAAGCTGATAGCGTCGCACAGCAGGTAATGCAAAGAATGGCGCAACCTGTAAATCGCCAGTCTATTCAACGAGAAGCATTGCCAGAGTCAGAAGAATTGCAGATGAAACCTCTGGCGAATTCCATCACGCCTTTAGTGCAACGGCAAGAAGTGCCAGAGGATGAGGAAGAATTGCAAATGAAATCTCTGGACAATAGCACACTACAACGGCAGGAAGTGCCAGAGGATGAGGAAGAATTACAAATGAAATCTCTGGACAATAGCACACTACAACGGCAGGAAGTGCCAGAGGATGAGGAAGAATTACAGATGAAATCTCTGGACAATCGTACGCTGCAACGGCAAGAAGTGCCAGAAGATGAGGAAGAATTACAGATGAAGCCGATGGTGCAGCGTCAAGCTAAGGCTGGAATGGCTGGTGCGCCAGACCTGGAAGCGTCCATTAACCAAGCTAGGGGTGGAGGAGTAGCGATCGCAGACAACATCCGCGAACCGATGGAGGTGGCATTTGGCGCAGATTTCAGTGGGGTGAAGGTTCACACCGATGGTCAATCCGATCAGTTGAATCGGTCAATTCAGGCGCGTGCTTTCACGACGGGACAGGATGTGTTTTTTCGGCAAGGAGAATATAATCCTGGGAGTCGGAGCGGACAGGAGTTGTTGGCGCATGAGTTGACCCATGTTGTGCAGCAGAAGGGGGGAGTATTAGATACCGCAAATGTGCAGCGAGTGTGGGGAAGTGGACTACCTGCTAGTGTAAAAGCACCCGCTACAGAAGACCAAAAAGCCAAGGCAAAAGCCGAAGAGCAGGAGAAAAAAAAGGCCCAAGAGCAGGAGAAGCATCAACAAGAAGTACAGAGTTTCATCAAGAAAATTGAAGACTTTATACTAACGAGTGATGGAACAGCTGATGGGACGAAGACGGGAAGATGGAATTATTATCCAACCTTTAAGATTTCACAGAAAATTTGCGATGACGCGATTAAGGCATGGAAGGGAAAGGGAAGCGGACAGAATTACCATGTGCTTGAGAGTCATAAAAATAATGAGGGTTATATAAATTTTTTAAGGACAGATCCCAAAAAATCATCTTCTACAAAGTCTGTAAA
>NZ_JADEXF010000060.1 GCF_015207245.1 Nostoc cf. edaphicum LEGE 07299 | reverse complement strand
GATGAAGAAATTAGCAGTAGATGAGTGTCGCTGGAGTGGTCAGCAATTACGTGCTTTAAATGAAGCGCCTACAGTTATGTTACTAGCGATCGTTTTGCTGGCTGTGTTTAAAAATAATCTACCTACAGATATCGCTGCTTGGGCTATTTTCGCCATGATTATTTTGATGGCAGTCACTATTCAACTTTACGCCAAAAAACGCAGGCAAGATAAAGAGAAATTGACGGCACAAATAGGACAACCACAAGAACAAAGTTAGACATTGAGTTCATTCTACTTACGCTTACTCACCCCATCACCTCACCCCGGTTTTGTCTAAAGCCAAAACCGCCCCTTTCCTTAGCAAGGCGAGGGGTTGAGGGTGGGGTAAAGCGTATGTGGGACAAGCATTTGAGCTTAAGTTTACATTAATGAACTGTGCGCCTCTACTACACGTTGCATCACAACAACAAATATTACCAATTAACCATTTCCTCATCCTGGAAACGTTTTCAGTAAATCATCCCCAGGAATTACGGTAGTGTAAAAAGTATATTTGCGATTAGCGACATAACGACGGTCTTGTTTAATAATTGCCATAAACTCTCTATGTCCCTCACGGGTACGCCCCACTAAACAACCCGCGCTAGCAAGGCGAATATCATTCCGAGGGAAATCAAAGCCGTAGTGTTGATTAACATAAAAATTATCACCTGTATCAAGTTTGTCGCCAGTCCGTTTAAAATCTCTGTTGAAATCTCTACAAACTGTTATATCTCCAACTTGCACTAACGCTTCATGAGGCTCTGCTGTACCGTGGGTGCCAACAGCCCAAGCTTTGTATTGTCCAAACTGAATCCTAGCTGCTCCTTTGGGATTCATCGGATTATAAGTGTAGTACCTCCCTGGTTCTGTAGTCGCTTCCCAATGATCTACGATTTTGGGAACGCCATTTACTACTTCAATAACAATGCGGCGATCGTTAAATTGATTGGGTGTATCACTGTTGAGAGTCCAGTCTGCATCTACGCCCTCTACATAAACAATGTTGTATTCTTTGGGATTGGTAAATACCTGATAACCTTTGGATAGCATATATTTCACAATCTTACTAGCGATGTCATTGCCTAGTTTTAAGGGGGGTTTAGGAAGATCGTCTATTTTGGTTTCAATCAGTTTCTTGGCTGTGACTGCTCCTAAAAAGCCACTCTCTTCAGTCTTTGTTAATTCTTGAAATTTTTTGAGAGATATCACAGAAACAGGGCCAAATTTCCCATCGGCTGGAGGTTCCAGCAAACCTAAGCCGATTAACAATACCTGAATCTGGCGAGCCAAGTCTGCATCTTCTGCGATCGCATCAAATGACCATTTCTCATCTTTTCCCAAGAAATCTTGTAGTTTCATTATGCACCTGCTTTCATTTACTGAGTTCTAAGTATAAACATCATTTTAAAAATTGATGTCGTCTAAAACTATACTCTAACGTAAAATATGATGTCATCTGGAGTCTGCGATATTTACCACGAGCTATGCTAAGGCACATTGCCTCTATGCAATCCTTGATACAGGCTACATAATTAATTAGCTAAATTTTTCTGCTGCGCGTTCAAGCAGCAACTCGTCGTCAGGCATCGCCTCTGTAAAACCCGAAATGACTAACGAAGAACTGCTGCAAATTATTGAACAAGCTGTCACAGACAAGGTGACAGAATTAGAGCTTTCTGGCAAAGGCTTAACAATACTGCCACCGGAAATAGTCCAACTCACCAATCTGCGATCGCTCGACCTCAGCAGCAATCAACTGAGCAGTTTGCCACCGGAAATAGTCCAACTCACCAACCTGCGAACGCTAGACCTCAGCAGCAATCAACTGAGCAGTCTGCCACCGGAAATAGTCCAACTCACCAACCTGCGAACGCTCGATCTCAGCAGCAATCAACTAAGCAGTCTGCCACCGGAAATAGTCCAACTCACCAACCTGCAAACCTTCGACCTCAGCTACAATCAACTGAGCAGTCTACCACCGGAAATAGTCCAACTCACCAACCTACAAACGCTCAAACTCAGCGGTAATCAACTGAGCAGTCTGCCACTGGAAATAGTCCAACTCAATAACCTGGAAACCCTCAATCTCAGTGGTAATCAACTGAGCAGTCTGCCACTGGAAATAGTCCAACTCACCAACCTGCAAATTCTCAACCTCAGCTACAATCAACTGAGCATTCTGCCACCAGAAATAGTCCAACTCACCAACCTGCAAACCCTCTACCTCAGCTACAATCAACTGAGCAGTCTGCCACCAGAAATAGTCCAATTCACCAACCTGCAAACCCTCTACCTCAGCGGTAATCAACTGACCAGTCTTCCACCGGAATTTAGACAACTCACCAACCTGCAAACCCTCTACCTCTACAACAATCAACTGAGTAGTCTGCCACCGGAAATAGTCCAACTCACCAACCTGCGATCGCTCAACCTCTACAACAATCAACTGAGCAGTCTTCCACCGGAAATCAGACAACTGCAAAACCTGAACAAGCTGGATCTTCGTAGCAACCCAGTTCCCATTCCACCAGAGATTTTGGGGTTGAAGGATTTATCCGAAGAACCTGGTGATGTGAATGAAATTCTTGATTTCTATTTTCGGGTGCAAGATCCAACCGAAACCGAACTATTCTATGAAGCCAAATTTTTAATTATTGGCGAAGGAGGAGCTGGTAAAACCTCTTTAGCCAAGAAAATTGCAGATGAAAACTACAAACTCCAGCCAGATGAGGAATCAACCGAAGGCATTGATGTCATCCAGTGGCACTTTACACAGCCCAATGGTAAAGAGTTTCGCGTCAACATCTGGGATTTTGGCGGTCAGGAAATCTACCACCAAACCCATCAGTTTTTCCTCAGCAAGCGATCGCTTTATGCTTTAGTTGCCGACACTCGCAAAGAAAATACCGATTTTTATTGGTGGCTGAAGGTTGTCGAACTCTTGAGTGACAAGAGTCCAGTTCTCATCATCAAAAACGAAAAACAAGACCGTGATTGCCAAGTCAATGAGCGCCAGTTACGAGGAGAATTTGACAACTTAGAGAAAATACTGGCAACCAATTTAGATACTAATCGCGGTTTAGCAGAGATTAAAGACGCGATTCAACTTTACATCAGCAGACTTGACCATGTTGGCACGCCTCTACCAAAACTCTGGGTAAGAGTGAGAACAGCGTTAGAGAACGATTCCCGAAATTACATCAGCTTTGAAGAATATTGTACCCTTTGCCGACTTAATAAATTAACAAACCGTAAAGATATGCTGCGCTTGAGCAACTATCTCCACGATCTCGGTGTTTGCCTCCACTTTCAAGATGATTCTACACTGAAACACCATGTCATACTCAAACCGGAATGGGGTACAACTGCTGTTTATAAAGTTTTGGACAATGACAATGTTAAGAAAAAGTTGGGTTGTTTTACTAAGAACGACCTTAAAGATATTTGGCAAGACGGCGAATATACGGATATGCGAGATGAACTTCTGCAATTAATGATGCGGTTTAAGCTTTGCTACGAAATTCCTGGTCATCGTGACACCTATATTGCGCCTCAATTGCTCTCTATTGAAAAAGCTGATTATACCTGGGACGATCGCCATAACCTCATCTTGCGCTACACCTATGACTTCATGCCAAAAGGCATCCTTACCCGTTTTATTGTCGAGACGCACCCTTGGATTGAACAGCAAAAACTTGTTTGGAAAAGCGGTATTGTTCTCAACAAAGACCAAACTCGTGCAGAAGTCATTGAAAACTACGATCAACGGGAAATTAAAATCCGTGTAGCCGGAAACCGCAAAAAAGAACTAATGGCTGTTGTCACCCATGAATTAGAAAAAATCCACAACTCTTACGAACGTTTGCAACCTAAAACCCTAGTTCCGTGTAACTGTGAGACTTGCAAAAACCTGCCACTACCTTATTCCTATTCTCTGGACTCACTCAAAAAACGCTTGAATGCTAGCCGCTACCAGATTGAGTGTGAGAACAGCTTTGAAATGATAGAGGTTCGCAAATTAATCGATGATGTCATGTTCCAACCTGCTAAAGCAGATGGAGAAATCAACCCCCAAGTTGCACAGTTGCAAAGCGAACTGGAGCGCAAGCGAGATGAATCATTGACGCATCGGTTACGAGATAGCAATCAAGAACAAAAACCTATCATGAATAGTCAATCTACAATTGAATTCGAGAAGGAAATTTTCATCTCTTATGCTTGGGGCGGAGAAAGTGAGCAATTTGTCAATAAACTAGATGAGACTTTGCAGGCAAAAGGAATCAAAATCATCCGTGATAAACGCGATTTGGGCTACAAAGGACTAATTAAAGCCTTCATGGAACGGATTGGGCGCGGTAAATGTGCGATCGCAGTTATTAGTGACAAGTATTTAAAATCTCCCAATTGTATGTTTGAGCTAGTGCAAATTGTTAAAAATGGAGAATTTTATAATCGAATTTTCCCGATTGTGTTAGCGGATGCCCAAATTTATAAACCTGTTGCAAGACTTAAATATATTAAGCATTGGGAAGAAGAAATTAAAGAATTAGATAAAGCTATGAGAGAAGTTGGTGCAGCTAATTTACAGGGATTTCGTGAAGAAATTGACCAATACACCGAGATTCGCAACACGATCGCAGAACTGACTAACCTGCTAAAAGATATGAACACGCTTACCCCTGATATTCACAGCGCATCCGACTTTGAGGAGTTGCTGAGTGCGATCGCACACCGTTTAGATGAGTAAAACTAGCTTATTGGTTAAGCTCAGAGGTTGAGTAATGTCTCCGATGGGCTAAACCTACGCCCTTTTAACTCGACAATTTGTATTCTGATGTGCAAGCTTTAAGTTCAAAAGTAGAATGATGAATGTTAAAGGTGCAACTTCGAGGATAAAAGGTGCAAGTCCGAGGATAAAAGGCGCAACTGCGAGGATAAAAGGCGCAACTGCGAGGATAAAAGGTGCAACTGTGAGGATAAAAGGTGTAACTGCAAGGGTTAAAGGTTAAGCGATCGCCCTTTTCTCTTCCTCATCTATGCATCAATCATTTTTCAAATTGGTATAACACAATTCCTCTAAGGGACTTCCAGCGAACGTAGGGGTGCAAGGCCTTGCGCTTCTACTAAGTTCGACTTTTGGCTACTTTTGATTCTGATGCAGTACCTTTAGCCTGGATTTAGGGAGAGTTTTTTTTATTTATGGACTCAAAACAGCAACAAAGTTTTTTCACCTTCGATGGAGATGTTGGCGGTACTGCTGGCTACGCTGGGGTTCCGGCGGTATCTGATGCTAGCAAGGCGGCTAAAACGGCAAATAAATATCTCAACGATTCACTGCTGATGAACCAACTCACAGAACACGTATATAAACTTTTGCTAGAAGATTTGCGATCGCAGCGGGAAAGGCTAGGTAATTATAATTCTCAAAGGTGGTTGTGATGGCTACAGGCGCTAATAACGGCAACATTACTCACGAATTAAATTATGTCACGACTAATCGTTTCTACGTAGAGATAGACAGTTCGATTGCTGCCTCTTTTGCTGAATGCACAGGATTAAGTATTCAAATTAAGAAAAATATTTTTCAGGAAGGCGGTGTTAACGACCAACAAAGAATTTATTTAGGTCATACAGAATTTGCAGACATAACTCTTAAACGTGGAGTTACCGATCATCCAGGTTTTTGGAACTGGATGAATGCAGTTTTTGATGAACAGAAGAAAACATCTCGACGCAATGTCAATATTCTGATTTTCAATCAAGCCGGTGAAACGATGATGAGTTGGACTTTGATTGGTGCTATTCCTATAACCTGGAAAACACCTGCGCTTCAAGCAGATGGAAAGGCAGTTGCCATTGAAGAATTAACTTTAGCTTATGAAGGCTTACAAGTTGCAAGAACTACAGGAGGAGGCACTTCTGTACAACGGAATCAAAAAAGTGGATATTTCGTTTCTAGCTAATTGGCTATTTTTAAACGATAACTATGCAAATTATTCAATCTCCGCTAGGAAACAATATTCAACCACTTGGAATAATATCATTTTTATCAAATCCTGATATAATGGTATTGAGAAAACAGTCTCATTCTCTGCATTCACGAAGTAATTTTCTAAGTCCCATCCAAACTAAGCTACCATTAGTTACATCCTCTAAATTTTTATTATCTCGTGAAAATGAACCATCGATACAACCATTAATAGGTTGGGATAATCAAGATATAAATAGTGATTTGTCATTATTTGAATCTGATTATTTTGATTCAATACCTCTACCCGAAAATAGTCATTTTAATACTGGTGAACTAGTAAAAGACAGTATTCCAGAGATACTGCCAAATCGGATTGATAAAACAAGTGATGATACCTCGCAACAATTAAATATTAAAGGTAAATCACAATCAAAAAAAGCAAATAAATCTCAAAAACCACTTGATAAAAAATCCAAATCCAAATCTAAAAAAGCAGCCAAATCATCTGTGGCTAAGAATATTGTTCAAAACAAGATTAATATTAATAGTAATGAAAATAGCTTATTAGCATCAGATGAGCCTTTGTCTGTTGAGGCTAATTTGGAAACACCTACATTGCAACTGGATAATGCTGTCGTTGATAATTCTCTAGGTTTGCCGTCAGCACGAACCTCAAATGATGCACCTACTTTACTCCATCCTTTGGCGAATGATGAAAATACTGTAGAGGCGCATATTGCTGTACCTAATTCTGAGTATTCAATTCCCAAAAATCCTATTGCACTACAACAAGAAATTGATTCTAGTGTTTCAAGTGAATCTCCAGCGAGTATACCTGTTGAGTTAACACCTACCTCAGTCGATATTGAAGACACACCTAGTTTATTCAGAAACTCTGATAATAATGAACCGTTAATAATTTCAGAGTCACAGTCTGGTATGGTGGTTCATGTCTCAGATGTCTCAGCAAATCTGACTTCACTGCAAGATGACAGCTATGTTGAGAGTACTAATAGCGAGTTTACAGAAAGTCAGCCCATTTTAGTACCACCTGAGATTGTTGAAACACCAACAATTACCGCCATATCGCCTGAGATTGGTGAAACTGCGATCGCACCACTTACAGCTATATCACCTGAGATTGTTGAAATACCAACAATTACTCCTACATCATCTGAGATTGGTGAAACCGCGATCGCACCATTTACAGCCACATCACCTGAGATTGTTGAAACACCAACAATTACTCCTACATCATCTGAGATTGGTGAAACCGCGATCGCACCATTTACAGCCACATCACCTAAGATTGTTGAAATACCAACAATTACTCCTACATCATCTGAGATTGGTGAAACCGCGATCGCACCACTTACCACCACATCATCTGAGATTGTTGAAACACCAACAATTACCGCTATATCGCCTGAGATTAATGAAATAGTGATCGCACCACTTACCACCACATCATCTGAGATTGTTGAAACACCAATAATTACCGCTATATCGCCTGGAATTGGCGAAACACCAACAATTACCGCCATATCGTCTAAGATTGGTGAAACAGCGATCGCACCACTTACAGCTACATCACCTGAGATTGTTGAAACACCAACAATTAGTACAACATCATCAGAGATTGGTGAAACTGCGATCGCGCCAATTACCGCTACATCAACTGAGATTTCTGAAACACCAACAATTACCGCTATATCGCCTGAGATTGGTGAAACACCAGTAGTTAGTGCAATATCCCCTGAGATTGGTGAAACTGCGATCGCACCACTTTTCGCCACATCAACTGAGATTTCTGAAACGCCAGTAGTTAGTGCTATATCACCTGAGATTGGTGAAACTGCGATCGCACCACTTTTCGCCACATCAACTGAAACTGCGATCGCACCATTTACCGCCACATCACGTGAGATTGGTGAAGCACCAAAAATTACCGCCATATCGCCTGAGATTGGTGAAAATGCGAGTATTTTCAGGGAAATTATTGACAATGAACAAATAGTAGAATCAGAATTTACCTCTGCGGTAACAAATGAAGAAAATCCTGAAATACCAACCTTTGTTGATACCTCAGATAATCCAACCTCCCCACAAAATGAGGTAAACACACTACCTCAAGTTGAGCAAAATGCGATCGCAGAAAATTTGCCAGCACATAAAGGTTATGCTACTGGTGGCCACGTAACAGATTCCCGCATTGAAAATCGTCAGCAGATAGCACCCTCAGATACAGTACCTGCAATGCTTACGCCTGGGGAGTTTGTGATTAATACTAGAGATGCACAGAAGAATCTACCCCTACTACATCACATAAACACGGGTGGAACACCGCAGGATATTATTCTTCCAAGTTTACAGGCACCCAATCCTACAGAACCAGAAGAACCAATTTCTCCAGAGACTCCGACTAAAGTCGATTCTTTTTCAGACGCTTCATTACAATTAAAAAGCGCTGAGACTGATTCACCTGAGATATCGAATTCTTTAATTCCTTCTTCCTTGGGGTTGAATATTAATAAACAGAAACTTTCTATTCTCAATTCTCCAGAAATTCATACCCTTCACAATGAAACAATTGATGTAGGTGAATCCTCACCCCAATACTCATCACCTCCCCTGATTTTCCGAAAAGCAAATTCCACCACTAATACATCTTCCCAATGGTCAAATACACCTTCTCAATGGTCAAGTGTGGAAGATTTACTAAATGGAAATGATGATGAATTCACTAGCTTTAATTTTAATGACGGAGAATCTAATAGCCAAAATTATGAATTTTCTCATGTTTCAGAATCACCACAAGTTTTTGCTAAACATCTTCCTTCACTTAGAGGCTTTGCTGATGGTGGAGAAGTTACTCCACCCGACATATCTAGAGAAATAGCACCAGTAACTGAGACTATAGAGAGCGCATCCTCATTTTCTCAAGAAGATGATAAAGATGATACAGCCGATCTTGAAGCTCTAGCTCGTGAAGTTTATAGCAGATTACGACAACGGATAGAAATTGAGCGAGAACGTCATGGTGGTTCCTCTGGTAGATTACCTTGGTAAATTTGTATTCAATAATTAATTTTTGGAGAAATACTCAAATGGCAAGTCCAGCAATTATTGTTATTCAAAAACGCCAACCGCAACTTGAGAAAGCCAAACTTGTAGCTTATAACGGTGAAGCGCCAGATATTGAATTAATGTTTAATCCTACAGATATTACTTTCGCTCGGACTGTTAAGTGGGAAAGTAAGGATGGTAATAGAGGAACTAATCTACTTCCGAAAGTAAACTTTTCTGGCGTTGAACCTTACAAATTTACACTCAAGCAGTTACTTTATGATACTTATGAAACGAAAGAGTCGGTAATGAAAAAATATATAGATACAATTAAGCTAGGTGTAGAGACTATCAGTAAAGCAACTGACAAACGCCCGCCTGTTTATATATTTACATGGGGAAATGAGTATTTTTATTGTGTAATCACGAGTTTAACCTATACTTTAAATATGTTTTTGAGTGATGGTACACCAGTCAGGGCACTGGTAGATAT
>NZ_JADEXF010000059.1 GCF_015207245.1 Nostoc cf. edaphicum LEGE 07299 | reverse complement strand
GTTAAACTCTGGCCCCCAGTAATTATCTGGGTCTTCAGGATAATGTTTGTGTTCGTAGTACCAGTAATTTCGGTCAATAAGTATTAAAGGGCATTCTTCATCTGTGTGATTATAAATTCCATCCATAAAGACGCGAATGCCTCTACCATGACACTCGTCAATTAATCGCTTTAAATCTTTTGTTGAACCGTAACTAGATTCTGTAGCAAAGAAGTGGCGAACTTTATAGCCCCAGTTATAATTACCAGGGTACTCATTAACTGGCATTAATTCAATTGCATTAATTCCCAATTCGCAAAGATAATCTAACTTAGCGATTATCCCTAAATATTTGCCTCGCTCGTTAGAATCAACTTCATCACCAGTAAAATCAGCAACGTGTATTTCATATATTACTAATTCCCGGTTATCAGGCAACGGTATTTCATCGTTTTGCCAAAGGTAATTATCAACAATGCGTTGACCATCTTGAATGCGTACTATACTGTATTTTTCTATTTCATTAACATCTGTCGCTTTGGGATCAATGATATCTATCCATTCATCAAGTGCAAAATTTGGGCTTTTGGTTTGAATGCGAAATTTATATTGATAAACGCCGTCTTCCAGTTTGATTTTAGTGCGAAAATAACCATCTTCACCTTTTGACATTGGAACTTCTTTCCAATCTGAAAAAGATCCAATTAAAGCTGCTCCTTTGTTGCGAGGAGCAAATAATGTAAATTCAGTTAAATTTGCCATTTTCACACTTTTAAATTTTAGCTAGTTACAGTCACTAAAATTATTGTGTAATATCAAATAATTTGCAGCTTCTTTCTTAAGTATTATAAATATTTTACTAATGTCATGGACTTCAATCAGTGATTGCGATCGCTATGATTATAGGGGTGCAATGACTATCTAAATCATAACTAATTATGCTGACATGATATGATGGTTTTGCTAAATTGTCTCTGGGTTTCGCTTTCAAAACCTATTCCATGCGTTCTGGGATTAAATGTCTATTGAAAGACAGTAAACGCAGTGGCTTTTCCAGACATCACATTACTCTATCTACTGGCTGATTTTAAAAAACCTATCCTTAAAAGGTGGATAGTGGGTAGTGGGGAACAGGGGAGGATAATTAATGACCAATGACCAATGACCAATGACCAATGACCAATGACCAATGACCAATGACTATTTACCAATATCTTCATTCCAAAGTTCGGGGTTAGTTTCAATAAACTCACTCATCATTTGTTCGCATTCGTCAAGATTAAGATCGATAACGTCCACACCATGAGATACCATAAATTCTTTAGCACCAGGAAAAGTTCTAGATTCTCCAGCGATGACTTTTTTAATGCCAAATTGTACCACTGCCCCAGCGCATAGGTAACACGGCATTAAAGTTGAATAGAGTGTTGTACCTCTATAACTGCCAACTCTCCCAGCATTGCGGAGACAATCGATTTCGGCGTGGGTAACAGGATCGCCGTCTTGCACACGTTTATTGTGTCCTCTGCCGAGAATTTTGCCATCCTTGACGAGAACCGAACCAATAGGAATTCCACCTTCTTGTCTGCCTTTTTTTGCTTCTTGAATAGCAGCTTCCATAAACTCATCCATATAATTCTCCTTTTATGACAAAACAACTTGTATTAATGGATCACGATGGCGGTGTAGATGATTATCTGGCAACTATGCTGCTGTTGAGGATGGATGGTATTGAACTCCTTGGTGTTGTCGTCACTCCAGCAGATTGCTACGTTCAACCAGCTGTTAGCGCCACACGTAAAATTATCGATTTGATGGGATTTTCTCATATCCCGGTAGCAGAAAGCACTGTGCGCGGGATTAATCCATTTCCTACTCTCTATCGCCGTGATTCGTTTATTGTTGACCATCTCCCCATTCTCAATCAAAGCAAAACCATCACTACGCCATTGGTTGCTGAAACAGGTCAAGATTTCATGATACAGGTGTTACGTGACGCATCAGACCCCGTAACGTTGATGGTAACTGGCCCTTTGACGACGGTAGCCGCAGCTTTAGACAAAGCACCGGACATTGAAGCCAAAATTCACAAAATTGTGTGGATGGGAGGTGCATTAAATGTTGGTGGCAATGTAGAAAAAAGCTTAGAAGCGGGACAAGATGGTTCTGCCGAATGGAATGTTTATTGGGACGCAGTTTCAGCAGCGCAGGTATGGCAAACGCAAATTGAAATTATTATGTGTCCTTTGGATTTGACTAACAATGTCCCAGTCACATCGGAGTTAGTATACAAAATGGGACGACAACGCCACTATCCCATCTCTGATTTAGCCGGACAATGTTATGCACTAGTTATTCCCCAAGATTATTATTTTTGGGATGTGTTGGCAACTGCTTATTTGGGACATCCAGAATTTTATCAATTGCGCGAATGGGAAACAGAAATTATCACCACTGGTCTGAGTCAGGGGCGTACTAAAGTAGTTCCTGGTGGTCGAAAGATTTATGCGATGGATAAGGTAAATAAAGAGGCTTTTTATGATTACATCTTGCAGCAATGGGCTAGGTAAAAAACTAAAAAACTAGCTGGCGTGGATACTCAAACTTGTGCCTGCACAACAAAATCCTCAACTTGTCTGATTCGATGCCAATCAATGGCAGCAACCCACAACTTCTCCTCTTCAGAGAACTGCACCACTCCATCAACTTCCAAATCCTCGCTATATACCGTGAGCAACTGTCCATCTCCTAGCTCAATACTTTGATTGGCCAAGTCTTCGATTGTACCAATACTGTTCAAACGCAAACGCCCTTCAGCATCAGCATTCTGAAAATCTGCAAAAACTCTAGGGGTAATCATTCTAAATAATCCAAACTATAACTGCTATTTTGCTGGATTAGGAACAGTAGGTGTAAGGAGTTGACTAATTTGCTGCGGGTTTAAACCCCTCAATGTTGCATGATTAGCACTTCTACCGGATGTTCGGATTACATCACCACCTGCTTGGCGAACCTCGCCATGCGTAACTATAAGAATCCTAATCATTTATGAGAGAAAATAGCTGAAAGGCTTAAAAACTCGTACTTTTAATCTCCGTATTTTCTCAAGTTTGAATTTGGATTGCCATCTGCTATTTAGGTGTCGCCATTAAGTAAAGAAGTTTGTCATTAAAATGGAGATTCTGCAATTCAGGAGGTGGAGGAACAGGCGGTGGCCCTTCTATGATTACAGGAATAATTTCGGGGGAACGCAATCCATCAGAACCTTGTCTCTCAAGAGCATACAATACTTCTTTAAGCACCCACGGCGATTCTTTTGCAGCAGTAGACCAAAATAGTAGAAACAGATCGCACTCATCAATGTTGCGATAAAGTTCTTGCTCCCAGCGATCGCCAGGTTCTAAATTAAGGATATCTTGAAAAACTGTAATACCACTTACAGCTAGTCCCTGCACCCTTTTAAGAACTTCTATCCGATCTTTAGAAGAGTAAGATACGAATGCTTTTCTATAATGTCGAGCAACTTCTCCTACTAGCTGAGGGTCTTTGGATGTAGAAGATGCAGAAGGAATAATCGATAACTTGAATTTTAGATGACCAAGGGGAATTGTATTTTGGCTGACAGTAACAGTTCCAATGACTGTTTTCTGAGTGATATCAGCAGGAACCGTGACCCCAAATTGAATAGAATCTGCTCTACCATTCCAACTCAACTTTTGAATTGGCTCATCTACTTCTAGTTTTGAAATGGACAGGTTAAAAGTTAGTTCACTTCTCCGTTTAATAGGTAATCCTAAACTTCTTGCTCCTAACTGTTTAGCATCAGGATCAAATTGTTGAGCATTTTGTTTGGCAAATTCAACTTGTTCAGGAAGATGAACAAAGACTTGGATAAGGAACATATCGCCTGGAGTTACAGAAGAAGGACTGAACACACTGCAATCCACCAAATCTTTCGTTATATCAGCAGGTTGTGAAGATGGTTCTTGAATAGTTGGGGTTTCTTGTAGTTGCGCTTTTAACTGCTTAATAACTTCTTCTTCATCCTTGATATCGCTACTATCCCAACCCAACTCACTTACTGGAACATTACTATTTGCTTCTACGTTTAACTTAATGGATTTACTATCAAAACCGTCACCCAAAAATTTCAAGGCTTTACGAATATTTTCTAAGTTGATTTTAGCTGGTAACAGCTTCTTCCAAAAACTTGTAGAGCCTTGAGTCTGGGATGCTCCCGTTCTAGGTTGGTATAATACCTTATCTGGTGGTTCATTTGATGTCGTTGGTCTAGGTTGGTATAATACCTTATCTGGTGGTTCATTTGATGTCGTTGGTCTAGGTTGGTATAGTACCTTGTCTAGTGGTTCATTTGATGTCGCGGATCTTGGAGTGTATTCAGATAAATTCTGTAAAATAGATATCTTAATATACTTCTTACGGACAAACCATGTATCTTTGCCCTTGATAGACTTTTTTAAAGTAATTCTGTAATATTCTTCCTCCTCAGCATAAGAAGTTACCTCCAAGACACTTTTGACTTGAATGAGAAGTTTTTCATCTTCAGCTAGTTCCCCTAACTCACTTGGACGAACTTTCAGGAAAGTATCAGCAGTTACTGTAAAGACAAACATAATAATTACTTTTAGATTATTAAAAACTTAGCAAGTTTAAACCCAAAAAGAGAGCCGCTATAGTTCCTGCAACAGAAATCTCTCCTTGAATAATTTTATCTAAAACTGATTCTACAGGAATTAATACAACTTCAATTTCTTCTGTAATATCTAGTTGTTGCTCTCCAGCTTTGCTTACATTTTTTGCTAAAAATAAATGTATTTGATTAGTATCTTTACTCGGCTTATCGTATAGAGTTCCGATTTTTCTAAATTTTTGGGGGATATAACCAGTCTCTTCTCTTAGTTCTCTAATTGCAGCTACTTCGGCACTCTCTTTTGTGGGATCGAAATTACCTGCTGGCAGTTCCAAGAAAAATTCACCTACGGCGTGTCTATATTGCCGGACAAAAATAATTTCTCTATTGCTTGTGATAGGTAAAATCATTGCAACGTCAGGCTGAATACTGACAAAATAATCATTTATAATTTTACCACTTGGTAATTCGATTTCATCTTGCCTCACCTGACACCAAGGATTATCTAAAACCATTTTTGATTTCAAAATATTCCATTTTTTTAAGTTGTTCATAAATAAAAATAATGTATAAAAACTTTAGTCATTAATCAATGAATGTAAAAAAGTATAACAGATGCATCCGATAATCTAAATTTTGAACTTACACTGGCTTTTGCAGTAACATAATATGTAAAATAAGTATGCAAATAAATGTAAATTTATTTACAGTAAACAAGAGATTTCCGTTGACCATTAGTCGGGGTACAACGGCACAGACAACGAATGTATGGGTGAGAATTTCACACGATCGCATCGAAGGCTGGGGGGAAGCATCGCCCTTTGGTGTGGGTAATCATCGGCAATCAACTGATGCAATCAAAGACGCCCTACAGCAAGTTGTGCCTCTGTTACAAACATTCAGTCCTTTACAACGTCAGGAAATTGAGCAAGTTTTAACACAAAACCAAGTTCCTTCTGCTGCAAGAGCTGCCTTGGATATGGCAATGCATGACTGGTTGGGTAAGTGCGTAGGTTTACCCTTGTGGCAACTTTGGGGACTCGATCGCAATCAAATAGTCCCGACTTCAGTCACAATTGGAATTAATTCACCTGAAGGCGCTAGGGTGAGAGCGCGAGACTGGTTAAAGTTTACAGATGTCCGTCTTTTTAAGGTGAAGCTAGGCAGTCCAGATGGCATAGATGCAGATCAAAAAATGCTCTTAGCGGTGCGAGAAGAAGCACCTGAACTAGAATTTTTTGTTGACGCCAATGGGGGTTGGAGTTTAGAAGATGCGATCGCTATGTGCAATTGGCTAGCAGATTTGGGTATAAAGTATGTAGAACAGCCATTGCCACGGGGAGAAGAACCAAGTTTAGCAAAACTCAAAGAACACTCTCCCCTCCCCATCTTTGTCGATGAAAGTTGTTTCACAAGCGCTGATATTCCCGATTTGGCAAACTACGTAGATGGTATTAATATCAAACTGATGAAATCAGGGGGGCTAACAGAGGCAATGCGAATGGTACATACAGCACGAGCACATCGGTTGCAAGTAATGTTCGGTTGCTATTCTGATAGTTCGCTAGCTAATACAGCAGCATTACAGCTAGCGCCACTGGCTGATTATTTAGATTTAGATAGTCACCTAAACTTAATTGATGACCCTTTTACGGGTGCATTGCTAAAAGAAGGAAGAGTTTTGCCAAACGATTTACCAGGCTTGGGAGTACAACACAGTGCGTCTATCACTTAATCAACGAGTAGCTATCTTGCTTCATGAAGGGACTATTGGGACTCATGGCAAAACAGGGCTAGCAATTTTACGTTACAGTGAAGCCCCAATTGTAGCCGTAATCGATCGCGAGTGTGCTGGTAAATCCCTACCAGAATTAACAGGTCTCAAGCGTGATGTGCCGATTGTGGCATCGGTAGCCGCAGCCCTAGAGTACAAACCAGAAGTTTTAGTAATTGGTATTGCTCCAGGAGGTGGTGCTGTACCAGATGATTACTGGTTGGAAATTAAAGACGCTTTAGAAGCGGGAATGTCTTTAGTGAATGGTTTACATACACCAATGGCAAGTATCCCAGAATTAAATGCACTGCTCAAACCAGGGCAACTAATTTGGGATGTGCGAAAAGAACCATCTAATATCAGCGTTGCTAGTGGAATGGCACGCACCCTTCCATGTCGGCGGGTGTTGACAGTGGGAACCGACATGGCGATAGGTAAAATGTCAACTAGCTTAGAGTTACATTGGGCATCAAAACTGCGGGGCTGGCGTTCTAAATTCCTCGCCACGGGGCAAACTGGGGTGATGTTAGAAGGAGACGGTGTGGCTTTAGATGCCGTGCGGGTAGACTTTGCCGCCGGTGCTGTGGAACAAATAGTTATGCGCTATGGCAAAAACTACGACATCTTGCACATTGAAGGACAAGGTTCGCTGCTACACCCTGGCTCAACGGCAACTCTACCCCTAATCCGTGGTTCGCAACCAACCCAACTAGTTTTGGTACATCGGGCAGGACAAGTTCATGTACGTAATCATCCCCATGTAATCATTCCACCTTTACCAGAGGTGATTCGGCTTTATGAAACTGTTGCTAATGCCGGTGGTGCTTTTGGAAGTGTTTCTGTAGCGGGTATAGCGCTAAACACAGCCCATTTAGATGAGTCTGCGGCTCAGGAAAGCATCGCTCAAACAATAGCAGAAACGGGGCTACCTTGTACCGATGTAGTCCGCTTTGATGCCAATGTGCTTTTGGACGCGGTGATGAATAATTAGTTGCTGTAGAATGGTTTAACCCTACACTCGTGAAAGAAAACTGGTTCCGACACCGGAAGAAGTGGCACAACACGAGAAGGAACACAGCGATCGCTTGGCAGCAAAACTGCGAGAATTAAATATAGATCCAGATACTATTTAACTTCCACGCTGTCTTGCTTGTGCCTGTTGTCCCGAATGCTATGGATCTTCAGGAAAAACCCATTTTGGCGGTTCTGCCATTTTTTTCCGCAGACGTTCTTGTGCCAACTCCAGCATTTTGTCTAAGGGAGTCTCTTCAATAAATTTTGCGGCTGACTCTCTAAACTCGATATTGGGGCATTTATCCCCTAAAACACACCCGTTAACACAGGCTACAGCGCAGTTAATCTTTTGCTCCACAGTACATTCCTCTCTCTAAAAGTTATGAGTTATAAGTTGTGAGTCATGATTTTCATCTCTAACTCTTCACTCTTAACTCTTTACTATCAGGTATGACCTACAGGTAAATTTTACCTTGCCAGTTGGTATCTCATTAGTCTAAATACTCACCATTTAGAAACTTATGAGTTATGAGTTATGATTTTTACTCCTCACTCTTAATAAAGGGCGCTCATGTCAGAACTGTTTGCTACTACTGGAACTATAGCCGCGATCGCTACTGCTGTTGTCCCCCAACAGGGTAGTGTTGGGATTGTGCGGGTGTCCGGTTCTCAAGCAATGGCAATCGCCCAAAGTCTCTTTCATACACCAGGGCGACAAGTTTGGGAAAGTCACCGGATTCTCTACGGTTACATTCGCCATCCCCAGACGCAACAAATAGTGGATGAAGCCTTGTTGCTGATTATGAAAGCGCCCCGTTCTTACACCCGTGAAGATGTAGTGGAATTCCATTGCCACGGGGGAATTATGGCAGTGCAGCAAGTGTTGCAACTGTGTTTGGAAAATGGGGCTAGACTAGCGCAACCAGGAGAATTTACTCTTCGCGCCTTTTTGAATGGACGATTAGATTTAACTCAAGCCGAAGGTATTGCCGATTTAGTCGGAGCCAAATCGCCCCAAGCTGCTCAAAGTGCTTTAGCTGGTTTACAAGGAAAATTAGCTCATCCGATTCGGCAGTTACGCGCTAACTGTTTGGATATCTTGGCAGAAATTGAAGCTCGGATTGATTTTGAGGAAGACTTACCACCGTTGGATGATAAAGCTATCATATCAGCAATCGATAAAATTGCCGCAGAAATAACTAGGTTATTGGAAACCAAAGATCAAGGTGAGTTGCTGCGTACTGGTTTAAAAGTGGCAATTGTTGGGCGTCCGAATGTGGGTAAGTCGAGTTTATTGAACGCTTGGAGCCGGAGCGATCGCGCCATTGTGACTGATTTACCTGGTACAACCCGCGATGTTGTCGAATCTCAGTTAGTTGTCGGGGGAATTCCCGTACAAGTGCTAGATACAGCGGGGATTCGGGAAACAACAGACCAAGTGGAAAAAATTGGCGTCGAGCGATCGCGCCGTGCCGCAAATGCAGCTGATTTAGTTTTGCTTACCATCGATGCTTCCGCAGGTTGGACAGAAGGCGATGAAGAAATTTATGAAAAAGTACAACACCGTCCGTTGATTCTAGTTATTAACAAAATCGATTTAGTAGAAGAAAGCAAACGGAAAATTTTTCAATCCAAAATCCAAAATCCAAAATCTAAAATTGTCACAGCCGCAGCCCAGAATCAAGGTATCGATGCTTTAGAAACAGCAATTTTAGAAATAGTCCAATCTGGAAAAGTGCAAGCTGCTGATATGGATTTAGCTATTAATCAGAGGCAAGCAGCAGCCTTAACTCAAGCTAAAATGTCTTTGGAACAAGTGCAAGCAACAATTGTTCAGCAGTTACCTTTTGATTTTTGGACAATTGACTTACGAGGCGCGATTCAAGCTCTAGGAGAAATCACTGGAGAAGAAGTAGCAGAATCAGTTTTAGAGAGGATTTTTAGCAGGTTTTGCATTGGAAAGTAACTTAAAAAAGTATCAATTAAAAACATAAAAAATCATAATAATATTTATGTTTAATTTTTAATTGATAGAATATATTATAATGTTTGATACAATTCCAGTTCAAGTTCTTGGTTGTCTTAGACCAAGCATAATCATGGTTATAGCTTTTCCCGGTGCAGGAATGTTAGATGGTGGGTTACTCATGGAG
>NZ_JADEXF010000058.1 GCF_015207245.1 Nostoc cf. edaphicum LEGE 07299 | reverse complement strand
AGGTATTGCAATATATATAGATCCAAACTTTAAAGTTCTCAGCGAAGCTTATCCCTACGTTTCTAAACGCCTGTTAACAGATCCAGCACCGCAATTAAGAGCATCATTGCAAGATTTGCTATTTAAAGATGGCAGATTTCGTTGGAACCGCTTAGAAAACTTGTTAAAAAATGCGCGTAATAGTCAAGACTACGACTTTAATTTAGTGCTAAATCAGGGGATAGAATTTTTGTCATCTCAACGCGGTGCTTTTATTCGTGACAAACTAGTAGATGAATCTGTTAACGGACTCGATGCTTTAGGTAAAAATGTTTTGCATAACTTTACCTCTTTGTTACGAGAACGGGTAGGATTGACAGCCGTTAATAAAACTCCAGCAGCTACAGTTGAGCAACAACAAACCTTGGAGCATATCAAACGTATATTAGGTATTCTCCGAGAAACAAGAGGCTTTGACCCAGTGCAAATGACATCCCAAATTGCTCAGTTATTGGTAAATTCAGATGTACAACGTTTAGGTCAACAAATTGCCAACCGCTTCACGCAGAAAGCTGTAGCCAGGTTAATTCGGCAATTATTGGCATCTTAGTAAAAGTTATGAGTTAAAAACTTTTTTTAACTCATAAATCATTCATTCTAGCAACTAAATAGTAATTTTATTTTTATAATCCTTTTGTAGTAGAAATTTCAGCAATTGCAACTCATCCGGTATCAGGCTTGCTACTTTTACCTCTACTGATTTCGAGTGAAGAATCGCATAATTATACGTATTGAGACTAAATATTTAATACAAACGATGGCGATGTATACGACGGGCTACATCTACGCATTTTCTCTACCATAACAACGCAATTTGCCGCTATAGTAACAAAACTTGATGATCAAGGTTTCAAATTATTAAAGTTTTAACTAATTTTTACATTCAGTATATATACAGTTTATTTTTAAATAGAAAAGTCTTTATTATAACAGTAGATTACCAAACAAGATTTACCGCTAGGACATTATAAAAAACTAAGTTCAAAATATCTGCAAAGTTATGTCCAGTATAGCTTTATGGTGGCACGATCCATTATCTGGGGGCGATTCCTTTAGGTGCTGTTTCTGGTCAGGCTTGTTTATTGACAGTCATTAATTCTGAGAGGTTCGTAGCGAGCGATTTATCAGTCAATGTCAAGGGTTTTAGCCCTGACTACAAATTTTCACAACTCATCAAAACTAATGATATGACAGACATCAATCACTAGTACACTTTGGCATAAATTTGTTCACCTTTAACTAGTTGCTCAGAGCAACTTATCTGCTTAATTGAGGTGATAGTTGGATTTACGCCATGCTGTTCTAGTGGTTTGTACCAGTAATTTTCGGGGTTCGTAGTTCGTGATTTACCGCTCAATTTTAAGGGCTAGAGCCGCTAAGTATATTTTGTATTTAACTAAGTCTAAAGTTCCTCAACAAAATTTGAAATTTAATTCAACTGATTTATGTTGTCCACTTTTCCCACTAGTGCGCCAGAAGAGAATAACTTAATTCAATGTGATGCCGATCAAGGATTTATTTCCTGGCTAAGTCAAGCCGGAGGTTCAATTGCCATCACCACCTACCAAGCTGGAAAACTGGCACTAGTAGGCTGGAATGGGGAACAGATAACCATGCTGTTACGCCAATTTTCTAAACCAATGGGATTGGCAGTGAATGGTTCACGACTGGCACTGGCTACCCATCACGAAGTCTGTTTATTAGCAAATGCCCCCGCCTTAGCTTATGAGTTTTTAGAAGAGCAGCCCGGACGCTACGATGCCCTGTATTTGCCACGGCTGACATATTTTACAGGCGACCTGAACATTCACGACCTGGAATTTGGCAGAGAAGGGCTGTGGATTGTCAACACCCGCTTTTCGTGTCTTTCTACCTTGAGTCCAGACTTTAGCTTTGTACCGCGCTGGCATCCGAAATTTATTTCTGAAGTAGTGCCAGAAGACCGATGTCACCTGAATGGATTAGCAATGGTGGATGGCAAACCCAAGTATGTGACTGCCCTTGGTGCGACAGATACCGTCGGAGGATGGCGACCGGGTAAAGCCAACGGTGGAGTCGTAGTGGAAGTAGAGAGTAATGAAATTATTGTAGAAGGATTATCAATGCCCCATTCCCCAATTTGGCATGACGGGTTTTTGTGGTTACTCAACTCTGGAGCAGGGGAAATATGGCGCATTCATCCAGAATCAGGAGACAAACAAGTAGTCTGTGTACTCCCTGGATTTCTGCGGGGGTTGTGCTGTGTCGGGTATTACGCCCTAGTTGGACTATGCCAGATTCGAGAACGGCATATTTTCGGAGGATTGCCCATTACCCAACGCTTTGAGCAGTTGCTTTGTGGTGTGGCAGTTGTGGATTTGCGAAATGGGCAGCAAGTGGGGATGCTGAAGTTCACCACAGGCTGTCAAGAACTTTATGATGTACAGTTTCTTGCTGGTGTACAGCGTCCGATGGTTTTGAATCAAGAACGAAAAGAAATCCGCCAAGCATTTACTGCACCAGAGTTTAACTATTGGCTGCGACCGAGTGCAGTGATTCCTAATGACTAAGGAATCTATCTAATCAGACCGTAATTGTTGAAATCAAATCTTTAGTTTTTTCAGAGGTTTTTTCATGACTGAATTCCAAGTTAATACCACCACCATTGGCAATCAATCTAACTCAACAGTAGCTATAGATGCAGATGGTGACTTTATTATTTCCTGGCAAAGTGATGGTCAAGACGGAACTAAGATATATGCCCAACGCTATAACACTGACGGGACACCTCAAGGGGGCGAATTTCAAGTTAATACTGGCACTACTGGCAATCAATATAATCCCGTAATAGCGATAGATACAGATGGTGACTTTGTTATTTCCTGGCAAAGTGATAGTCAAGGCGGGACTGATATATATGCCCGACGCTACAACAATCTTGGGGTGGCTCAAGGGAGCGAATTTAAGGTTAATACCTACACCACCAGCGACCAAGCTAATCCCATAGCAGTAGCGATGGATTCAAGTGGGGACTTTGTTATCTCTTGGATTAGTTCAGAGGAAGGGTTTAGCTATGAGATATATGCTCAACGCTACAACAATCTTGGGGTGGCTCAAGGGAATGAATTTAAAGTTAATACCTATACCACTAGCGATCAATATAACTCTACAGTCGCAATGGATGCAGATGGGGACTTTGTCATTTCCTGGCAAAGCTTTGGTCAGGACGGGTCTAGTAATGGGATATATGCCCAACGCTACAACAATCTTGGGGTGGCTCAAGGGGGTGAATTTAAGGTTAATAACTACACCAGCAACAACCAAGCTAACCCCACAGTCGCGATGGATACAGATGGTAACTTTGTGATTTCCTGGCAAAGCGATGGTCAGGATGGTTCTATCAATGGGATATATGCCCAACGCTACAACAATCTTGGGGTGGCTCAAGGGGGCGAATTTAAGGTTAATACCTACACCACCAGCGACCAAACTAACCCCATAGTTGCGATGAATGCAGGGGGTGACTTTGTCGTTTCTTGGCAAAGCGATGGTCAGGACGGGTCTGGTAATGGGATATATGCCCAACTAAACATTAACAATGGCATTCCCCCGATAATCTCTGCTTCTGCCTCTGCACTGGCATACACCGAAAAAACCACTATAGCCATCGACTCAAGCATCACTGTTAGCGACTTAGACTCAGACAACCTAGCTAGTGCCACTATCAGCATTACCAGTGGTTTCGCCTCTGCTCAAGATACCCTCACCTTCACCAACCAAAATGGGATTACGGGCAGCTATGACAGCACCACAGGTGTTTTAACCTTAACTGGCAGTTCTACTGTTGCTAACTATCAAACCGCACTACGTTCTATTACTTATACCAACAACAGTGATAACCCCAGTCTTACACCTCGTACCATCAGCTTTATAGTTAATGATGGGGCTGCTAATAGTACTGCCATTACTCGCGATATTAATATTACGGCGGTGAATGATGCGCCTGTTGCTGTTAACGATAGCATCACCACAAAAAGAAACATACCCGTTATTATTAGTGCTACTACTCTGTTAAGCAATGATAAAGATGTCGATGTTAGTGATGTTTTGAGTATTACTGGCTTCACCCAACCTAGCCAAGGAAGCTTAGTTAATAACAACGACGGTACCTACACTTATACCCCTGCCCAAAACTATTATGGCTTCGATAGCTTCACTTACAGTATAAGTGATGGGCACGGAGGCAATAGTACTGCTACCGTCAACTTGACTATTAATCAGTACAATGTGATTAATGGTACTTTAGGTGCAGACAACCTGAATGGTACAGTCAATATAGATGTCATCTCAGGATTGCAGGGCAATGACACGCTCCAAGGACTAGGTGATAATGACACCCTTGATGGCGCTGATGGAAATGATTCCTTAGATGGTGGTGCAGGAGTTGACAGTCTCATCGGTGGTAAAGGCAATGATATTTATATCGTAGACAACCTGAACGATATTATTCTTGAAAGCTTAAATGCAGGCACAGATTTAGTTAAGTCTTCGGTGAGTTGGGTGTTGGGAAATAACCTGGAGAACTTGACCCTGACTGGAAGTGGGGCAATTTATGGTACTGGTAATAGCTTTAATAACATCTTGATTGGTAATACTGGCGCTAACATCTTAAATGGAGAAAATGGCAACGATAACCTCTTTGGTGATTCCGACAATGACACCTTGTTGGGTGGTGCAGGCAATGATACCTTAGATGGCGGTTTAGGATCTGATAGTCTCAATGGTGGAGTCGGCAATGATATTTATATCGTAGACAACCTGAACGATATTATTATTGAAGGCTTAAATGCAGGCACAGATTTAGTTAAATCTTCGGTAAGTTGGGTGTTGGGAAATAACCTGGAGAACTTGACCCTGGCTGGAAGTGGGGTAATCAATGGTACTGGTAACAGCCTTAATAACATCTTGATTGGCAATACTGGCGCTAACATCTTGAATGGAGAAGATGGCAACGATAGCCTCTTTGGTAGCTCAGGTAATGACAGCTTGTTAGGCAGTGCAGGTGATGACACCTTGGATGGAGGTTTAGGATCTGATAGTCTTAATGGTGGAGCTGGCAATGACATTTACACTGTAGACAACTTAAACGACTCGATTATTGAAGGCTTAAATTCAGGCACAGATTTAATTAAGTCTTCGGTGAATTGGGTGTTGGCAGATAACCTGGAAAACTTGACTTTGACTGGAAGTGGGGTAATCAATGGTACTGGTAATAGCCTTAATAACATCCTGACGGGAAATAGTGGTGCTAACACGTTGAATGGAATTGATGGCAACGATAGCCTCTTTGGTAGCTCAGGTAATGACACCTTGTTAGGCGGTGTAGGTGATGACTCCTTGAATGGAGGTGTAGGGACTGACAGTCTTTATGGTGGACTCGGTAATGACATTTACACTGTAGACAACGTAAATGACTTGATTGTTGAAGACTTAAATGCAGGTACAGATTTAGTCAATTCTTCGGTAAATTGGGTGTTGGGAAATAACCTAGAGAATTTGACTCTGACTGGAACCGGAGCAATCAGTGGTACTGGTAACATCTTCAATAACATCCTGATGGGAAATAATGCTGCTAACACGTTAACAGGAGGAGATGGCAATGATAGTCTCTTTGGTAACTCAGGCAATGACACCTTATTCGGTAGTGCAGGTGACGATTTAATCGCTGGTGGAGTTGGTCGAGATGTATTGACTGGTGAAACTGGGCAAGATAGCTTCAACTTAACTGGTACCCGTATTGGAGGGTATGATACGATCGCTGATTTTACTCTTGGAGAGGATACTATCTTGATTTCCAAGGCTGAATTCGGACTGGTTCAATCTCAAAATACTACGCTTGATTCGGGCCTATTTCGACTTGGTACCACTGCGATCGCAGCAAGCGATCGCTTTATGTATGATCAAACTACGGGTAATCTTTTCTTTGACGCGGATGGGATTGGTAAGACTGCACAAGTTATTCAAATTGCCCAGTTCTCCAATCAGGTAGCGCTTAGTAGTGCAAATATTACTGTCATTGCCTAACGAAAGCTAAATTATAGCAAGCATCAAGAGATTACCCAGTAAGAGACAGAGCAACTCTTGCTGGGTAATCTTTTATAAATACACATTTGAGTGCAATACAACTATAAACTTTTAACTTTCCTCTTGAGAATAACCATTCTTCTCACGTTTGAGGCTTTCTTCTAAGGCTTGAATTTGTTCGCGTCTGGCTTCTAACTCTAAAGAACGCCTTGCTAAATCTTGGTTTTGCAACGTCAGGGATTGTCGCCAATGTTCTGCTCGCTCGGCTTCGTGCTGCAAAAATTCTGGGGTAATGCCGATGGTGAGGTAGTTTTGTACCAGATGAAGTACCCAGTTGGTAGCGTCTTCTATTTTTTCAATATCGCCTGTAGGAGAAAGTTCGACTAGAACAAGCAAGTTCTCACTCATGATCTTTCCCTTTCCCAGCAGAATGAAAGCTTCTTCGGGAATTATCGCCCACAAGTTATCAGCTTCTTGACGCGCCAATAAGCGTAACTGGTGCTGGTCTAAAAAATCGTTTTTACGCACCTGGGCTAGATATAGCATGAGGGTCGCTTCGCTCCAATTAAAAATTAAAAATTAAAAAATTTAATAAAATAATAAGTCCCAGAATGGATATTTGGATTTTGTTAAGTGGTAATGGGTAATTGGGAATTATTAATACTCCCATTACCCATTACAGTTATCCTAAGCCACGCAGGCGATCGCTACGACAATCCCTTAAGGCGATCGCGCAAAATTTCAGCTTGCTTTTGTGCTTCTGCTAAGGCATCCCGCGCTCCCTGTACCACGTCAGCCCTAGCTCTATCTACGAAACTAGGATTGTTTAATCTAGTACTCAGGGATTGAACTTCGGCTTCAGCTTTACTCAAGCTTTTTTCTAGCTTGGCACGTACAGCTTCAATATCTACCACACCGCTTAGAGGAATTAGCACCTGTATTGTACCAATTACACCTGCGTAGACGCTTTGCGGCTTGCCGTCAGGCATCGCATTTTCTGGTTCTTGTGATTGTTCTAATTCTCTCTGCGGGAAAAATCGGCTCCATAACCTAAGTCTTGCTTGAGCAGTGAGTAAATTTTGGCTAACAAACCACGCTGTGTAACCAAAACCAACTAGTTCAAATAATGTTCCGACGATGGGAATGTCATCAATGGCATTTCCCGCAGCTAAACCCACTCTACCAAAGACAATGGCCACGATAATTAAGCCAATTGTCTTCAAACCCCTCTGAGGTTTTTTAGCAGCAATAGTTTGGTTTTCTTGCTTGTCAGTAATGGTTAAAGTCTCAACTTTTGCCAAATCTTTAATATAAGACTGTCCCGCAGTGAGAATTTCCCGCTCTTTCTCACTTTCAGTTTGCAAATTCGCTGTTACTTTTATCCCTGGTTTAATATCTGCTTCAGCACGCAAATTCCGAATTGTGCGGATAGTACCAATCAGCAATTCAAACTGTTCTTCTAAAGCTGAATCAATTAGGTTTGCATCTACCTGTGGATATACTTGTAATGGTAAAGTTTGCGGGGAATCTACCGGTTGTTGGGTGAGAGTTTGCCAAATTTCTTCGGTAATATGAGGCATGAAGGGATGAAGCAGTTTCATAATCCCTTCGAGTATGTAGCCGAGAGTTTGCTGTGCTACCCGCCGCGATACAGGATCGGCATCTGCTTGCAATCTAGATTTCACTAGTTCAATATACTGGTCGCAGAAATCACCCCAGATAAATTCGTAGAGTCCTTTTGCTGCTTCCCCTAAACCGTAATTATCGATGTAATTAGTGGTTTGTTTGATAACTTGATGATACCGCGAGATGATCCAGCGATCGCTCAATTCTGTAGCTACTGGGTTCCCCAATTGTTGCGGCGTTTGTCCATCCAAATTCATCATCACAAACCGGGCTGCATTCCACAACTTATTTGCAAAGTTGCGCGATGCTTCAACAGATGCCGATTCATCCTTTTTGCGATCGTATTCTAAGCGGATATCTTGACCCGCGCCAGCCACTTCCCTAATTAAGGTATACCGCAGAGCATCAGTACCATATTTGTCAATTAATAACAATGGGTCAATGCCATTACCTTTGGTCTTTGACATCTTCTGACCTTTTTCATCCAGCACTAAGCCGTGGATGTAAACTGTTTGGAAAGGCATTTGCTGCGTAAAATGCCCAGCCATCATGGTCATTCTGGCTACCCAGAAAAAGATGATGTCAAAGCCTGTTACCAAAGTAGTAGTAGGGTAATAAGTCGCTAAATCTTGAGTTTGTTCTGGCCAGCCCAAAGTCGAAAACGGCCAAAGTCCAGAAGAAAACCAAGTATCCAGCACATCTGGATCTTGTTCTAGCTTGACATTTTCGCCAAATTGCGCTTTGGCTTTTTCCCAAGCTTCAGTTTCCGATTTTGCTACCACAAAGGGCGTATTATCAGTAATTTGCCCACCCGTTTCACTGACAGCGTACCAAGCCGGAATTTGGTGTCCCCACCATAATTGGCGAGAGATACACCAATCTTTGAGTTTTACTAGCCAATCACGATAAACCTTAGTCCAACGTTGGGGGACAAACTCTGGGGAAGTTTGCTGGTCGAGGAATTCGAGAGTGTTATCAGCTAGGGGGCGAATTTTGACGAACCACTGAGTCGAGAGGAGGGGTTCAATAGGTACTTTACCGCGATCGCTGTAGGGAACGGTATGTTTATAATCTTCTATCTTCACCAAAAAGCCATCTGCTTCTAGGCGAGAAACCACATTTTTTCTAGCAACAAAGCGGTCTTGTCCTTGAAACTCTCCAGCATTGGCGTTGAGAGTGCCGTCTTTATTCATAATGTTGATTAACGGCAGATTGTGACGCTTACCCATGTCAAAATCGTTCGGGTCATGGGCAGGAGTCACCTTTACGCAGCCTGTGCCGAAGGTCGGGTCAACAAATTCATCGCCAATGATCGGAATTTCTCGTTGTAGAATTGGCAGAGTTAGAGTTTTGCCAATGAGATGTTTGTAGCGATCGTCATTGGGATTAACCGCTACAGCCGTATCACCTAACATCGTTTCTGGTCTAGTTGTCGCCACCTCTACAAAGCCGGAACCATCGGTCAGGGGATAGCGGAAGTGCCAGAGATTTCCATTCACCTCTTGATTTTCAACTTCCACATCAGACACAGCCGACTGAGAAGCGGGACACCAGTTAACTAAATATTCACCACGATAAATTAAACCTTCCTCGTAAAGGCGAGTAAACGCCTCGACAACAGCTTTAGATAAACCCTCATCCAGGGTAAACCTTTCCCGTGACCAGTCCACCGAGACACCCAAGCGTCGTAGCTGATTAAGAATCGTTCCCTCAGACTCCGCCTTCCATTGCCAAGCGCGTTCTAGGAATTTCTCACGCCCCAATTCGTAGCGAGTCTTACCCTCTTTTTTGAGTTGCTTTTCCAGCATACTATGCACAGCGATGCTGGCGTGGTCAGTTCCGGGTACCCACAGGGTATTACGTCCCTGCATCCGGTGGTAGCGCACAAGGGTATCAATCAACGTATCTGAGAA
>NZ_JADEXF010000057.1 GCF_015207245.1 Nostoc cf. edaphicum LEGE 07299 | reverse complement strand
TGGATTTGATTCGCTTGCATTCTCAACTTACTAAAACCCAAGCCCAGAAAATTTGGGCAAGTCCTAGTCAAGAAGTGCTGGCAGATTTGATTGATGGTCGCTGGGAGAAAGCTTTACAGGTGTTTGAAGCGTCCCCACATAATGCCCAAGAAATTGCTACTCTACTCAAAGCTGATAAAAAACGATTGTGGAATCGCACAGTAGCAGCGTTGCAGGCGAACCCAAATAGACGAGAGGTGCAAGCTTGGTTCGCGTTGATTTTAGCAGTGCAGCAGGGAGAAGGACATGCTAATTCTTGGTTAAAGGCGCAACCAAAAATTACCAAAGAGAATCTTGACTATATTCAAGGTTTGTTAGCAAGACTCAATGGTGAGGGTACAAAGTCGCAAATATCCTCTACTCACCCTAGTCAGATTATTGGTACGGTGCAACCAATTACTCAAGTTACCAATACCGAGTGGCTGCAACCAAATTCCCCAGCAGATTTGAAACTTACTGATAACCAAGTTTGGTATCAGGTGGAGGTGAGTGCATTTAATGACGGGAAACGCTGGCTAAATTTCCCCTTTGAGAATTTCAACCCACCGAAAACTGACACCGCCAAATTTTTCTGGAAAACTTTGGGAATTACTTCTGACCCGGAAATCCAGATTGTAGTCTGGTTGCCTAACGGAGAACAAAAAATTACTATAGCCGCTATCAAAGCGGTGCAACTACGGGGTAAAGTTTTGCGCCTATTAGCTGCTGGCCCAAAAATTCCAGATAATCAAAACGATGTTCTCCAACCCAAACCTTTAGCTTTGACAAATGCAGCACTGGAATGGGTGCAACCATCTCCTATTACTTTACGAGAACTGCATCAACAAAATTCCCAAGGGGTGAAGGTAATGCTATCGATTCTGTGGCAATCTTTACAGCAATCCGGTGAAGTTCCGACTGGTGGTATTCCTAGCTTTGAACAGATGCAGGAAAAATTGGGTGATTGGCCCGTTCAAGTGATTGATTTAACAAATAATGCTCAACCAGAAATAATACTGACTATCTCACCAGAAGCCATAGCATCCTTGAATCAGCCGACACCTGAAATTCAGGGAGAAAACCCAGAGCAACGCCGTGACCGGACTATAATTTTGTCTGATGTAAATAAAGTCATTTACACTGATTTTACAGGAAATTACTTACAAAGACTCTCTGCGATCGCCAAGCTTTCAGGGGCGCAATCCTTAGCTTTATTGGTAGAAAATGCTCATAACTACAGTTTGAGGCGCTGGTCAGAGAAAAATCAGCGCTTTGAATAACGCACCCCTGAATCAAATTTCCCCTTTACTCAAATTTAAATTAAAGAGGGGAAAAGCGTAGGCGTAGCCCGTCGTAGACATCGCTATCTACAAGACTGACTTATTCTTCTTTTTGGTTAGTTTCGGCTAGACGTTGGTGCTTCAGGTTTTCCAATTGCTGCAACAGAGAGTCTACCTCTGCTTGTAAATGCATCAATTTAGCTTGCTGATCGTCTTGATAATAAGACTTGGTTAACTTACTGACCCAGGCAGTCTGGGACTCGCGATCGGAAACACTAGATAAATAAGTAGGCATCGCTAATTAAATCCACAATTTAACTCACACCATTAGAAATATTATAATAATGCTCTTTTAAGCTTTATTACATTATTGTATATTTTCAATCAATTACTCTAATGGATTTTGGGTTCAATCATAAAAGACGGTGATTAGAATGGCTGTGTTCCAAAAAACACTGACCCAAGTATGTAAAGCTTCCTTCCACTAGACGCTACTTAGGAATAGTTAATTTATAGTTTGTCAATTATGGTTGTACAAATGATTATCGCCGTTTTTAGGGAATTTACGCAAGAAATTATATGTAGACTATATCAAGAATTACGCTAAATTATGAAAAAACGTAGGGCGAAGCACTTACACTTAGTGCAGTATCTCGTAGAAAAAGAGGTAGAAGGATATTCTCAAAAAGAGACAGCCTCTTAAGTATTTTCCTATCTTCACTGAAGCGAATAGGGTAAGAAAATCCACTGATATATTTGACTAAACGAAGGCCCTAAAAACGGCTTTAACTACGGATAAATCAGCATTTCAGAGAGTTATGAGGCAAGCCTGTGAATAGGGAATAAGGAACAGGGAATAGAAAAAAAAGATAGATATATACTGAGTCTTGTTCAAAAATCAAATAAGAGTCCTATAGATTTACAGATGATTTTTTACCTCGTCATTCTCCTCTAAGGTAATTTGTTGAACCGAAGGTCGCCGTGGCAGTTTATGATAAATTAATGCTCTAAATAAAAATAGCAAGTGAAACGCCTGCACCACAAAAAATAATATTCTTAACAAGATTCTTTGGGATTAGGGAACTCTGAATCGGCAACTGGTAACGAAAAATCTACTTTCTTACTCTTTCCCATTTTGCGTTTCCCGATCCCACCCTTTCTAAATATCCAATCCTTACATTAAGAAATTTTAAATCCCGTGACTTTGAGCCTGTCTGTTGCTACATCTCATCGCCAACCCTGGCCCGGACTGATAGAAGCCTATCGCGAATACTTGCCTGTCAGCGAAGAAACACCGATTGTCACTCTCTTAGAGGGCAACACACCTCTAATACCAGCGCCAGCGATCGCAGAACGCATTGGCAGACAAGTACGGGTTTTTGTAAAATATGATGGTCTGAATCCCACCGGCAGCTTCAAAGACCGGGGGATGACTATGGCAATTTCCAAGGCCAAGGAAGCAGGGGCAAAAGCAGTCATTTGTGCCAGCACGGGCAACACCTCAGCCGCCGCCGCCGCTTATGCCAGACGGGGAGGGATGAATGCCTTTGTATTGATTCCCGACGGTTATGTGGCGCTGGGCAAGTTAGCTCAAGCGTTGTTGTATGGCGCAGAAGTATTGGCAATTAAAGGTAATTTTGACCAAGCGCTAGAAATTGTCCGCGAGATGGCCGAAAGCTATCCGATCACTTTGGTGAATTCGGTCAATCCCTACCGCCTAGAAGGACAAAAAACAGGAGCCTTTGAAATTGTCGATGCATTGGGTGATGCACCAGACTGGTTGTGTATTCCCGTGGGAAATGCGGGAAACATCACAGCATATTGGATGGGATTTTGTCAATATCATCAAGCTAGAAAGTGCGATCGCCTACCCCGGATGATGGGATTCCAAGCCGCAGGAGCAGCCCCTTTAGTACACGGTCAGCCAGTGGCGCATCCCGAAACCCTAGCAACAGCAATTCGCATTGGCAACCCTGCAAGTTGGGAGTTAGCGATCGCAGCCCAAACCGCCAGTCAGGGAAATTTCCACGCCGTTACCGATACAGAAATTCTCGACGCTTATCGACTTTTGGCAGCATCAGAAGGTATCTTCTGCGAACCTGCTAGCGCCGCTTCTGTCGCTGGGTTGTTGCAGGTGAAAGACCAAGTTCCTACAGGGGCGACAGTGGTTTGTGTCCTCACAGGCAATGGACTAAAAGACCCAGATACAGCCATTAAACACAATCACAGTCAATTTCAACAAGGTATCGCGGCAGAACTGGGTGCAGTAGCTGAGGCAATGGGATTTTAAGGCATTGGGATTAGGGGAAAGGTGACAGGTGACAGGTCATAGGGAATAATCTGTACCCTATTTCCTTCTTCACTTGCATCAGTGAATACCACAACCCGTCTTTCCTCTTCTATACCCTGTAACCTGTACCCTATTCCCCTTTTTTCCCTGCCCCTCCTCGTTCATGTGTCAAGCTATCAATAGCATCACCCAAGGCAGTAGTTAAGCTATTGCGGGTTTGGGCGTGATTATCCTGCTCAGTTTTCAAAGCTTGCAAAAGGCGATCGCGTTCTTTAATTGCGGCGATCAGTTTAGCTTGCAAGCCTTCCACAGATTTTAGCTGTTCTATTTCTTGTTGGATAGCTACTGGTGTCCCAGCAGTTAGTGTGTCTATTTCAAAACCTTGGAGTTTATGCAGTTCTGCCTTAAGGGAGGCGATCGTTTGTTGGGAAAGTTGAGTATCTGTACGGCGTTGTTCTGCTTCTGTATTGTAAAGCTGACGCCATTTTTGGGCACTTTCCCAAGCTGTATCGCGCTCGTGTTGAAGCTCCGCCATCTGCTCTTTGATTACCTGGATTTCTGTCAACCACTGTTGTGTTAAATCTTGATTCATAGATTAATAGTCATTAGTTAGGAACTCTTCCCCACTTCCCACTCGGTATTCTTGCGGTAGAAAGATAGATGCGATCGCTACGCAAAATTTAGCACAGTAGTTAATAAACCCAACCAGTTTTAACTCTAAATTATGCCAAAGCTTCGTTTTTTTCGCTTCTTTCGCCACCTCAATTGGCGCACGATTAAAAAAACTTTTTCCAGAACAATCGAAAGGCGACTTTTGGGACTCGCCTCGGAAATCGCCTTTAATGCCATGCTATCGCTGTTTCCAGCAATTCTTGCTATCATCACAGCTATTGGTTTATTGGCAGAATCTTTACAAAACACCTTTAAACAACTGGCGGCACAACTAAGTCAAGTCCTACCTGAAGAAGCCCTGGAGCTAATTCGTGATTTTGCTACCACAGAAATTACTAACTCAAAAAACAGTGGTTTATTTTCTCTAAGCTTTGTATTAGCAATTTGGACTGCTTCTGGGGCGGTGAGTACCGCAATGACAGCCCTCGATCAAATCCATCAAATTCCCTCAGAAAACATCCGCCCCTTTTGGAAAGCCAAGCTTGTCTCTCTGGGATTAACAGTTGGTACTATGTTGCTTTTAATAGTGGCTTCTTTCTCAGTGTTTACCAGCGATTGGCTATTGGGAATAGTAGCGCGCGAAAATAGTTCTTTAATCTTTTTGTTGCATCTTTGGCTGCTATTACGCTGGCCTTTAACTTTAAGTATTGTCGCTGTCGCCTTTGGCTTTGTCTATCGCTACGGCCCAAGCAAGTGGAACTCAGGCACGCCAATGATGCCTGGAGCAATTTTAGCAGCTGTTTTTTGGGCAATGTTGTCTGCCCTATTTCGGCTGTATGTGGCGAATTTCGGCAATTATAATAAAGTATATGGTGCTGTAGGAGCAGTGATAGTTTTAATGCTCTGGCTGTCAATGAGCGCTGCTGTTCTGTTAATCGGCGATCAGTTGAACGTAACTGTCGGCGAAGATATGCGCTTAAAAGCCCAGCCGCAATCGCAAGTAAAATATTAATTCGTAAATCCCTGAGAAAATGATTGCAAAAGCTCAGTAGGGGAGTAAAATATCTAACGATTCAATACAAAGTTAGCGATCGCCTCCATGCCTGATTCTCCTCCTCGATTTCCGATGATTGAACCTGATGCCAAAGCACCCACCCTGAAACGTCTGCGTCAGTTAAGTCGGCTGCTAGATAATGTTATTACCATTCCTGGCACAAAGATTGGTTTTGGTTTAGATCCAATTTTAGGATTCATACCGATTGGTGGTGATTTTTTGGGAATAATGTTTTCTAGCTACATCATTCTAGAAGCAGCACGACTAGGCGTATCTAGAGCGACTCTAGGTAAAATGGTTTTGAATGTAATCATTGATGGCTTGGTAGGAGCTGTCCCAGTTTTGGGAGACTTTTTTGATTTTGCCTGGAGAGCTAACACTAATAATATCAAGCTATTGGAAGAATACTTAAAGTTTCCCAGCGAGCAAAAGAGTGCAGACAGATGGTTTATCTTTGCCGTTACTGGTTTTAAATGGATTGTTAACTGCCATTGCCATCTACAGCAGCGATGAATCGCTACAGCGTCCTAAATTTTATTACTCTTTGGTACTATTATTAAGCGCTGGGGTGACAGGAGCCTTTCTAGCACAGGATTTACTGCTATTTTTCCTGTTTTACGAATTGGAACTAATTCCGCTGTATTTGCTAATAGCAATTTGGGGTGGCGCCAAACGGGGTTATGCTGCGACTAAATTTCTTATTTATACAGCCGTTTCGGGAATCCTACTCTTAGCAAGTTTCCTCGGAATGGTTTGGCTGAGTGGTTCCTCTAGCTTTGCACTAGCAACCTTGAATGCGACAACTTTACCTCTAGCCACACAGCTTTTATTGCTAGCAGGAATTTTGATCGGTTTTGGAATTAAAATTCCCTTGGTTCCCTTCCACACTTGGTTGCCAGATGCTCACGTTGAAGCTTCCACACCGATTTCCGTGCTATTGGCTGGGGTGCTGTTGAAGTTGGGAACTTACGGCTTACTGCGCTTTGGCATGAACTTGTTACCAGAAGCTTGGGCTTATTTGGCTCCTTGGTTGGCGACTTGGGCAGTAGTGAGCGTACTATATGGTTCATCCTGTGCGATCGCCCAAACCGATATGAAAAAAATGGTAGCATACAGCTCCATTGGACACATGGGTTACGTGCTTTTAGCGGCGGCGGCGGCCACACCTTTAAGTGTATTGGGTGCTGTGATGCAAATGATTAGCCACGGCTTGATTTCCGCCATGCTGTTTTTGCTGGTAGGAGTTGTGTATAAAAAAGCCGGAAGCCGTGATTTAGCAATCATTCAAGGATTACTGAACCCGGAACGGGGTATGCCAGTAATCGGTAGCTTGATGATTGTCGGAGTCATGGCCAGCACTGGTATACCGGGAATGCTAGGGTTTATTTCCGAATTCGTAGTTTATCGAGGAAGTTTTCCAGTTTTTCCAGTGCAAACCCTCTTATGTATGCTTGGTACTGGTTTAACAGCAGTTTACTTCTTAATTCTCGTCAACCGCGCCTTTTTTGGACGCCTGTCTGCATCAGTTACTAACTTACCGCGTGTGTATTGGAGCGATCGCATCCCAGCTGCAATTTTAGCTGTGCTGATTGTGATTTTTGGCATTCAACCTAGTTGGTTAGTACGTTGGACTGAACCAACAATTACAGCAATGGTAAATACCCAAAACGTAGTAGTAGCAGTGTCCTTAGATAAAGCAATAGGCACTAGTACCGCAAGGCGGAATTAAAAATTAAAAATTAAAAATGAATACAGCGTAAGCGTTTCATAGATTTGAAATGGTGAGGCAGTCGCTCAGAGGGGGTTCCCCCCATGAGGAACTGCCGAACCCGTTAGCGCAGCGTTAGCGAGTCTTCGAGCGTCAGGGGTGGTTTACTTCCGCTGTGCTGTACTAGGGATTAGGGACAAGGAGACAAGGAGAATAATCATGCCCAATGACAAATGACAAATGACAAATGACAAATCCCTAAACTTTTTGGAGAGATGCCAATGGTAACTATTAAAAAGAAAGCTACTCACAATCTTTTAGCTGAGTATATTGAACGCCTACAAAAAGGAGATGCATTACTCCCGGATAGTCCAGAGAATGTGCTGGAAGTTGTTGGTATTCTTAAAAGCTATGGGGTAGTTTTAGATGCTTACTCAAAAAATCTTAACTATATTGCCGAGCATCAGTTTTTAGTATTTTTCCCATTTTTTAAATACTTTAATGGAGAGGTTTCTTTTCAGAAATTACTCCGTCACTGGTGGCATGACCGAATTAATTTTGAATATGCCGAATATTGCATGAAAGGCATGATGTGGCACGGTGGCGGCGGACTAGATACCTATTTAGATACACAAGAATTTCAAGAAAGAGCGCAAGCCGTTATTGCCGCAAAATTTAAAAATAATCCCTTTATTCTTAGTATTAACCAACTGTTTCCAGATTTCTTAACAGAACAGTTGCGTGTCTCTGCTTATTACACCGGTTTAGGTCAATTCTGGCGAGTCATGGCTGATATGTTCCTCAATTTATCAGACCGCTATGACCGAGGCGAAATTAAATCGATTTCCCAAGTTGTAGACCACATTAAAGCTGGGTTAGTGGCAAATGCATCAAACCCAATTACCTACGCTGTTAAAATTCGAGGTAAGGTCTATGAAATCATTCCCAAAAGCGTTGGTTTGACTTTCTTAGCAGATACAGCAATACCTTATGTAGAAGCAGTATTCTTCCGAGGAACTCCTTTTCACGGTACTGTTTCATACAATGCCCAAGGATATCAAATTCCCCCAGATCAAAGTCGATTTCAATATGGTGCATTGTATGCCGATCCTTTGCCCATCGGCGGCGCGGGTATTCCTCCTACCTTGTTGATGCAAGATATGCGTCATTATCTTCCAGAATATTTGCACGAAATTTATCGTCGCAGTCTTCGGGGTGAAGATGATTTGCGAGTTCAAATTTGTATAAGTTTCCAAAAATCGATGTTTTGCGTGACGACAGCAACGATTTTGGGACTGATGCCTCATCCTTTAGATACTAAAGATCCAAATGAACAAAAAGGTAATCGAGTTTATTTAGAGAAGTGGATGAGTCGGTTACAAACTTCGCGGTTGCTGGATGTGAATAAATGACGGATGATTCCACCATTACTCACGAGGCATTCAAGCAATTCGAGTGCGACAAATTTTCTCTTATAGCTCAAGAATACGATCGCGCGATCGCTGTTGTGACTTCTCAGGTAGATGAAGCCATATTGGATGCCGTCGGAACTAAGTCTGGTATTCGATTGCTGGATGTGGCTTGCGGAACTGGGTGGCTTAGTGCCGCAGCACTAAAGCGGCAGGCTATAGTCACAGGATTAGACTTTGCAGAGAAGATGGTGGCCATTGCCAGAGAGCGATGTCCTCAAGGGTCATTCCATCATGGGGATGCTGAGAACCTAACTTTCGAGTCGGGCCAGTTTGAGGCGGTGGTTTGTAACTTGGGTATCCTCCATTTCCCAAACCCAGAAAAAGCGATCGCTGAATCCTTTCGCGTACTCAAACCGGGAGGGCGGTATGCTTTCACCTGCTGGACACCGCCAACGCGTAATCCGTTTATGGCTCTGATACTGGGTTCGGTGCAGACTTATGGCAGTATGGATGTGGATCTTCCTTCTGGGCCTCCCCTGTTTCGCTTTGGCGACCCCACTGAATGCGAAATGGTTTTAAGCGCTCAAGGATTTACTCAGGTGTCTGTCAGAGAACTGCCCATCAAGTGGACTTTCTCTACACCTGAAGATGTGATGCCAAAGATTATTGTAAGTTCAGCGCGTTTGGGGTCGATGTTGGCAATGCAAAGTGATGAGCAACGGCGCAATATTGAAAACGCAATTATCGAGGGAGCCTCAAAGTATGTCACAAAAAATGGTGTGGAAATTCCCGCTTCTGTGATGCTGGCTGTAGGTTACAAACCATAAGCTAGAACAACTTTTTTAAATTGCTGTAATCCGATGAATTTAGCAATTTTTGAAGTGTTTTTCCATGACAAAATTTATCAGTTTTTGCCCTCTACGCTCTACTTCTTGCTTTTTGATAACAATAAATCCCTGACTCTCAAAAAAAGGTTTAGCTGTAATACTGGCTTCTGTAAATAACTTTTCCACTCCTAAAGAGTGTGCTTTTAATTCAATCTGTTCTAAGATTTTCTTACCCACACCTTTCCTTTGAAAATCTTTATGACAATAGAAACGGTCAATATGACCATTAGCCTCTAATTCTCCAAAACCAATAATTTTGTCTTGTTCTTCTGCGACATAAGTAAATTTACTTCCTAAACTTTTAATCCAAACTTCTATATCCATGTTTGCTGGTGCCCAAGCATCTACTTGTTCTTGTGTGTAATCATGAATATTCACTTCATGAATAGTAT
>NZ_JADEXF010000056.1 GCF_015207245.1 Nostoc cf. edaphicum LEGE 07299 | reverse complement strand
TCGGATAATCAATTCCTTTTGGGTGTCTCTGAACTACTACTTGCAAAAGTCTCTCCAAGTTGGTATTGGCTACCAGATGTACTTATCAGACTTTACCCAGCGCGATCGAGAAGACGAATTTTATCGGCTATTCGGACACTTAAATTACCGAATATCCGACACCATTAATATGAATGTACAAGCTGGAGTAAGTTTAGGTAGTTCAACCGCCGAAAACATTGATTTTGATGGCTGGTTCTTCACTATTAATTACGGTTTTCAATTAGGTCAGTTTTGAAATTTGTTCTTTGTCATTAGTCATTTGCCCTTTGGGATTTATCCTTTATTAAAAACTAATGACCAATGACCAATGACCAATGACCAATGACCAATGACTATAAATAGGAAATCCAATCACTCCAGCTACCAGCATAAAGTTTACCCTTGCTAATACCAGCTAATTCTAAAGAAAGCAAATTCACACAAGCAGTAACGCCAGAACCGCAATATACCAATATTTCTTCCGCGGTTTCTAGCTTTTCCCACCGATGGCGTTGTTCTTCTTCAGGAAGTAGGTAGCCAGAAGAGTCTGTAACTTCTTGCCAGGGATAGTTGACTGCACCGGGAATATGTCCGGCAATTCGATCGATTGGTTCTCGTTCGCCTCGGTAGCGATCGCTTTCTCTTGAATCTACCAATACTACCTCGTCGCTATCTTTCCGGCTTTTCACCGCTGTAATATCTACCACCTTTTCTGTTTGTACTTGAGGGACAAACATACCCATTCGGGGAGAAGGAATAACATCTGTAACAGAATACCCAGCTTTTTGCCATCCAGCCAAGCCGCCATCTAGTACTGCTACTTGCTCATGTCCTAGATAGCGCAACAGCCACCATAGACGAGCCGCAAAGGCAAAGCGCGAATCATCATAAGCTACAACTAAACTTTTTTGGTAATTTACCCCAATCGCTGCCAATTTGTTAGCTATATCATTAGGGTTAGGTAAAGGATGTCTCCCGCCATGCTTATCCACTGGACTGGAAAGATCCTGATTCAAATCTAAGTAATATGAACCCTGTATATGACTTGTTTGATACTGTTGTTGTCCTAGTCGTGGATCGGCTAAAGAAAAGCGACAATCCACAATAACGACTTGCGGATCTTCTAGATGTTCAAACAGCCAAGCTGGCGAAACAACAAATTGGGGACTTGTACTGAGCGTACCCCTTTGGGGAAGCAAGCTACGCGTAGCGTCTCGTAGAGAAGCCGAAGTATTGGGCATTAGTCATCATTTAGTTTTTTTGTAAGATGTCAGACTTAGAGAATTTTACACCTAAGTTAACAGCAGATGGTTCTTTCACCTTTGTCTCTCAAGAGTTTGGTGAATCCTTTCACAGCGATTCTGGAGCTACACAGGAAAGTTTTTGCAAGTTTGTGGAACCTACTCAACTGGCTACAGCAGCGCAAAAACCGATCTTGCGACTATTGGATGTTTGTTATGGTCTAGGATATAACACAGCTGCTGCTTTGCAGACAATTTGGGCAGTGAATCCTAGTTGTTATGTTGAAGTAATCGGTTTAGAACTGAATCCAGCAGTTCCACAAGCGGCGATCGCTCATCATTTGTTCGACAATTGGAACTCTAACTATATTAAAATTTTGAAACAGCTAGCTTTTGAGCATCAAGTGCAAACACCTTGCTTGAAAGCGAAGCTACTAATTGGCGATGCTAGAACTACAATCGCCCTAGTACGTCAGTCGGGTTTCTGGGCAGATGCAATTTTCCTCGATCCCTTTTCACCACCACAGTGTCCTCAATTATGGACTGTTGAATTTATTAAACAGTTGTCATTGTGTTTACACCCAGATGGTTTATTAGCCACTTATTCTTGTGCTGCTGCTGTACGCACAGCACTTTTGTCTGCTGGCTTGGTGATATCTTCTACCCCACCCGTAGGAAGGCGATCGCCTGGTACCGTGGCAACACATTCTCAAAATGTTGAGTCTAAAGACGACTCCCCAATCACTACCCTCTCAGAAGTTGAAAAAGAACACTTGCTAACTCGTGCTGCTATTCCCTATCGCGATCCTCAATTGAGCGATCCAACTGAAGTCATAGTCAAGCGGCGACAACAAGAGCAACAAACCTCTTGTCTAGAATCTGCCTCTCATTGGCGAAAAAGGTGGCTATTAGGAACACAAGGTAGGGATTTTATGGGAACTAGTTTGTAGTTTGATTACAATGTCATACAACATACTACATCTATAGACTGCAAGCCTAATTCAACGAGTTTTTACGAGCCAAATAGCTTAATCTATATGTTAGTATTCAATATCACATAGTCTCTAACAGTACTTGAGTATTGCTATAACTTAGTAAACTGAGTAAATAAAAACATTTATATCTAATGATTACAATGATTACTATAAAGACTTGAAACTCAAATCAGATATTTCGATATAAAGAAGTCAGATTATAACACTTTCTGACGCCACAAAGCGAAAAAATCTCCGTAAAAAACCTGATTTAACATTTGTGAGAATTTATCATACTGGAATTAGAAGCAAAAAATTTGACAACAAGATACACCTTGTTCGTAACATAAAAGATACATACTACGAAAAATTCCATCGGCAGCTTGACATCATGCATAATCCATATCGAAACTCTGACTCAGATACAGTCGAATCTTAAATTTGTTTTTCAAATCTGACACTGTTAACTAACTTGTGCAAAAACTTGGAGTGCCTTTGTGATTCAATGGAAATCCAACCATACAGGCTTTACAGAAAAAATTGTTAATGGGTCAAACCCCATTAGCACAGTGAAGAGTATCGGTTCAAATCATGCCGTGGAATCGCAAAATGCGGAGGGTTATTCTTTAGGCTTATCTCAAGGAGACCTTATGCTTGAAGATAGGCAAGCAATGTCTTCTTGGATAAAATCTGATGTTAATTGTGATGATGATTCATTGGTCTGTAGAACACTACAAGCCAAAGGTTCTAAAGTGAATGGGTTTGATTTAGATCCGCCGAAGGTTTTAGTGGTTGACGATCATGCCGCCAGCCGGATGACTGCTGTTGCCCTCTTGGGGATGGAAGGATACGAAGTGATTGAGGCGGACAGTGGTTCTATTGTTGTCGGATTGGTAACTCAAAAACAACCAGATTTGATTTTGCTGGATGTAATGATGCCAGGAATGGATGGATTTGAAGTGTGCCAATTGCTTAAACAAGATGAGCAGACTAGGTTAATCCCAGTAATTTTTATTACAGCGTTAAATGACAGGCGATCGCGCATTCGGGGAATTGAAGTTGGGGCAGATGATTTTCTCACCAAACCCTTTGATCGGGTGGAACTCGCGGCGCGTGTAAAGTCCTTGGTGCGGCAGAAGCGTCTGAACGAAGATTTAGACCATGCCGAACAAGTACTGTTTTCCATTGCCATGTCCATTGAAAGCCGCGATCCTAATACAGGCAACCATTGCGAACGTCTAGTAAAACTGGGACAAGTTTTTGGTGAATACCTCAGCCTCTCACGCTATCAAATTCGAGATTTGATGTGGGGTGGTTATCTCCACGATATCGGTAAGGTAGGTATTCCCGATGCTGTGCTGCTAAAAAAAGGCAAACTTACCCCCGAAGATTGGCAAATTATGCAGCAGCACGTTTTGATTGGAGAAAAAATCTGCCAACCACTACGGAGTATGCGCGGTGTAATTCCGATTATTCGTCATCACCACGAACGCTGGAATGGCTCAGGCTACCCCGATCAACTCAAGGGGGATGATATTCCCTACCTGGCGCAAGTGTTTCAGTTAATTGATATTTATGATGCCCTAACCAGTGAACGACCTTACAAAAGAGCTTTTACTTCAGCAGAAGCACTTTTAGTGATGCAAGAAGAAACTGATTCCGGTTGGCGTAATCCCAAACTAATGCAGCAGTTTGCAGACTTTATTTGCTCTTGTCAGGAAAAAGGGAAGAGTGGGGAATAGGGAGTAATAACTTGTAGCTAATGTAATGAACGCTAATTGGTATTATCATAATCTCTGCTTTTGAGGAGTAAAGTTATACCGACTCCAGAATTCCGACTCCTTTAATATTTTCAGTCTTCTATAATTAGCTGGTATGATTTGAGCCGAGATTTTAAAGTACCAACAGCATTAATCACATTTCACTGATAGCTGATAGCTAATTATGGTAGTTGTAGCAATTCTAGCGGCGGGACGCGGCACACGGATGAAATCACGCTTACCCAAGGTTTTACATTCTTTGGGTGGGCGATCGCTAGTAGAGAGAGTTCTCGAAAGTGTAGAACCACTTTCGCCCTCACGGCGAATCGTGATTGTGGGATATCAATCCGAGGAAGTGCAAGCCGCCATGCATTCAATCCCCAGTTTGGAGTTTGTCGAACAGACTGTACAATTGGGTACAGGTCATGCTATCCAGCAATTACTTCCTCACTTGGAAAATTACACTGGAGATTTGCTGGTACTTAACGGCGATTTACCGTTAATACGCAGCGAAACTCTTAAGCAGATGTTACAAACTCACGTCCGAAATCAAAACTCTGCCACTATTCTCACCTCGCACCTACCTGACCCCACAGGCTACGGGCGCGTTTTTTGTAACGATGAAAATATTGTGCAGAAAATGGTCGAACACAAGGATTGTACAGCTGCTCAACGAGAAAATCAGCGGATTAACGCTGGAGTTTACTGCTTTCGCTGGCCAGATTTGGCAAAGGTGCTTCCCCACCTCCAGGCAAACAATGCCCAGAAAGAATACTATCTTACCGATGCCGTGACTCAGGTGGGACAAGTAATGGCAGTGGATGTGGAGGATTACCAAGAAATTCTCGGCATCAACGATCGCTTGCAACTGGCAGCAGCATACGAAATTTTGCAAAAACGGGTCAAAGACAAATGGATGCTGGCGGGTGTCACCCTCATCGACCCCACAAGCATCACCATTGATGAAACAGTGGAATTGCAGCCAGATGTAATTATTGAACCCCAAACGCACCTGCGGGGAAATACAGTGATTCAAACAGGAAGTCACATCGGGCCGGGAAGTTTAATTGAAAATAGTCAGTTAAGTGAAAATGTCACAGTTCAATATTCAGTAGTCATAAATAGCACCGTGCAGGCCGGAAGTCGGATTGGCCCTTATACTCATTTGCGCGGTCAGGTACAGGTGGGTGCTGGTTGCCGTGTAGGGAATTTTGTGGAATTGAAAAATACGCAATTAGGCGATCGCACCAATGCAGCCCATTTGTCATATATAGGTGATACTGTTGTCGGCAATCAGGTGAATATTGGTGCTGGTACAATTACTGCCAACTATGACGGTGTGAAGAAACATCGCACCAAAATAGGCAATCGGACAAAAACTGGCGCCAATAGCGTTTTAGTGGCTCCACTCACCTTGGGAGATGATGTCTATATCGCAGCTGGTTCTACTGTGACAGAAGATGTGCCTGATGATTCTCTGGTAATTGCCCGTAGTCGTCAGGTGGTGAAACCAGCTTGGCAGAGGAAAAATGCTGAAAATGAAACCACAGATCGGCATAAATAATTCATCAGTGTTAATTGCGCTCGATCTGTGGTTTTAGACTATAAAACTACGATTTTTGCCAGATGTCTAATCTAACTAGATTAGTAGTATAGTCAAAATCTCAACACATAACATACATGGAAGAACTGCTAGAACTTAGGCAATTTCTAGAACAAGGCAAAATCCATGAGGCGTTGCTGTTGGTGGATGAGTTAGAAGAAATGAGCCTCAGTGACAAAATCAATAAAATTGATAGTTATGGTGTGATTCTGCTCATCCATTTAATTAAACAAATGGCCGAAAAACGTTCTACTCGCTCTTGGGATGTTTTAATAGAAAATACAGTGCGGGAAATCAACAAAATAAACAAGCGCCGCAAATCCGGTGGTTTTTACTTGAATCAAGCAGAATTAATCGATATTCTGGAACAAGGATATCAAGTTGCACTGAAAAGAGCGGCGCTAGAAGCTTTTGAAGGGCGTTATGAAGCCCAAGAATTAGCTGCAATGGTTGACCAGCAAGAAACTTTAGCCGAAGCACTGAAACTGATTCAACAATAGCCAATCAATTCGCTATCATTCCATTCCAAAGTGTCACCAACTTTTTCGCCATCGTGGTAGGCAGCGAGTAAGATTTCGCTAGTTTTTCCCCAAGCGATCGCTCCACTAGCATCTAAGGCGATCGCTCCCAAATCGCGTTTGTTCTCGTGGGCTTCCCCAAAGGATCGCTGCATCGCCTCCTTCAGTGACATCCCATCAGTAACACGCACTACAATCCGTGCGGCTAAACACTCATCGATGATATCTTCGCCAATGCCAGTACAGCTAACACCAGCATTACTAGTGGCATAATTACCTGCTGGCATCGCCGAATCACTTACCCTGCCAATCCGTTCAAATCCCTTACCACCAGTAGAAGTGCCAGCAGCTAGCTTACCAGATGCATCTAAAGCGACTACACCGATGGTACCGCGTCCGGCATTGCTAGTTTCTAGCAGTTCGGGTTCTGCTACCACGCCAGCCATTGTGCTTTTAAAATTATCCTGGCGCTCTTGTATCCACTCTTGTAACCGCAAATCAGTTAAAGCGTTATAGCTGGGAATTTGCATTTCCCGCGCCAACTCAGCCGAACCGAAATCTGATAGCACTCGGTCTGGCGAGCTTTGTAAAAATTGCGCTAAATCAATCGGATTTTTCACCCGCGAAATATTAATCACACCACTAAACCGCCCTGATGCACCATCCATCAGGGAAGCACTCATACGGATTTGTCCATCGGATTGCAATACTGAACCAGTACCAGCATTAAAACGGGGGTTGTCTTCGAGCATTAGGCAACCCTGCACCACCGCCTCAGAGGCAGTTGCTCCTGACAATAGCAGAGAATAAACTTCTTCTATTACTGTATGGAGCGATCGGCGCACCGCCTCTAATCCGCCTTTACCGTGGAGAGAACTACCAGCCCCTCCATGAATAATTAATTTAGGTTGCACCTGTAACTCCATTAATCTCTTGCGCTATTTGCGTCTGTATCGCGGTTGGTTTCATTTTGAGCTTCAGAACGGCGACGACGACAACGTTCTGAGCAATATTTCACATCGTCCCAACAATCTTGCCACTTTTTACGCCATGTGAAAGGACGTTGACATACCGGACAGATTTTTGTAGGTAGGTCAGCTTTAGAACGAACACGTCCCATATAAATACTGTGTATATGAGAATTTGATTTCTGAGGGAGATGGAAGATAATTATAACCAGTTTGCTAATAAGGCAGGATAAATTCGACGAACAAATATATTGTCAATCTATCCTTAGACATACTTGTAATATCTCTCCTTTTAGAAGAGAGGCTTTGAATCTTACTATCCTTCTCTTTTAGGGACTTACAAAAAATAAATTATCCCAAATTATTTCTAGATTTGTAAGGGCGCAAAGCTTTACGCCCTTACTACAATGGAGTGTTTTTTACTGGAAGTCTTTTAGTTAAGCGCGTGCTAGTAAGGGAGCAGCAGCTAGTAAAGTTTTGGTATAAGGGTGCTGAGGATTGGCAAAAATCTTTTTTGTCAGACCAAGTTCGACAATTTTACCACCATTCATTACGGCAATCCGATCGCACAAAAATCGAGCTAACCAAAGATCGTGAGTGATGAATAGATAAGTTAACTCAAACTCTTCCTTTAATTGCAACATCAAATCTAACACCTGCGACTGAACGCTGGCGTCTAACATACTCACTGGTTCATCGCAGATTAAGAGTTTCGGGTGAGTAATCAAAGCACGAGCGATCGCTACTCTTTGCTGTTGTCCACCAGACAAATCCGACGGATAACGCTCATAATACACTTCTGGCGGTGTTAAGCCAACCTTATTTAGCATCCACAAAACCTGTTCTTTTGCTTTGGCAGGATTGGCTAAATTGTGGATAAATAAAGGATCTGCAATACTTTGTCCCACTGTCATCGCTGGATTGAGACAAGCATGAGGGTCTTGAAAAACCATTTGTATTTGTCGCCGCGAGGAACGAATTTCTTGACGCGATAGTTTAGTTAAATCCTTTCCTAAAAACTCAACTTTGCCACTAGTGGGACGAATTAGTTGCAATATTGTTCGTGATAGCGTGCTTTTACCACAACCTGATTCCCCGACTAAACCGAGAATTTCTCCTGAATAAAGATCCAGGTTGATTCCATCTACTGCTTTAATTGTCTGCACTTGTGTGTTAAGCAGTCGTTCGATAAAGTTAGGTTCTATAGTGTAGTGTTGCTTGAGTTCTGTAACGCTCAAAATTGGAGATTGCTGATTAATAATCGGTAATTGCTTTTCTTCGTCATTGGCAATTATCAATTCTCCACTATCAGTTACTGCTTGAATATGTAATGCTGCTTTTAAAAGCGATCGCGTATATTCATGTTGAGGTTGCCTAAATACGGTTTCTGTAGAACCCATTTCGACCATCTTGCCGTTGTACATTACGCCAATGCGATCGCAATACTCAGCCACCATTGCTAAATCGTGAGAAATCAGCAACAATCCCATGTTTTCTTCACCGCATAGGCGAGTTAATTCTTGCAATATCTGCGCGGATACGGTGACATCTAAACTGGTAGTGGGTTCGTCAGCAACAATAAACTTGGGGTTGAGGAGTAAAGCTAAAGCGATCGCTACCCGTTGTCGCATTCCACCGCTAAACTCATGAGGATACTGATTCCAGCGACTAACTGGAATATTCACTTTTGCCAAGGTAGCAAGTGCTTTTTCTTTAGCTTCCCGCGTTGATAATTCTGGTGAGTGCGCCTGGAGGGTTTCGATACAATGCTTACCAATGGTCATCAACGGATCGAGCCGTGTCATAGGATCTTGGAAAATTAAGGCGATCGCCTCTCCCCGAAATTTTCGTAACTGATTAGGTATCAAGTCAAACACGGACTGTCCTTGAAATGTCACCTGTCCCTCAATACGGCTAGAGGATGGTAGTAAACGCATTACTGCCCGTCCGATAGTTGATTTACCACAACCCGACTCTCCCACCAATCCCATTCTTTCACCTGGTTTCAAGGTGAAAGATACATCATCAACCGCCCAGCTTGCTTCTTCTCCACTTCGCCCAGGATAGGCAACTCGCAAATTTTCGATACAGAATAAGGCTTCACTCATAGTTAGTTATCAGCCCTGAGCTACCAATTTTTATAATTTCAAATTTAGGATAGTCTATCAAATTAAGTATTAGACCTGTTTTATAAAACTTACCTAAACATAGCCAAACTTAATTTAGTCTACCCGTAGCATCGCCATAAATCTCCAGTCTTAGCAATTGGAGACAGCTATCGATATTCTTGATAACCACTGCTAAAGTTGATACAGCACACAACTATGATGTTATAAGTGCAAAATTTAAATCTGTAGGAACTAGAATCAAAATTAAGTCAGTAAATCAGGATTTTCAAGTTAATATTATGGAGCAAAATCAGCCAGAACAGCGGCGCGCTGTCGATCGAGTGTTTCAAGAATCCCTCGAACAGTTGGAGGATATCTTGCAAGAAAGTTCGACTGAGGAAGAAGATATCCCCCAACTGCATAGTAGTAATTTTACTGAAGTCGAACTTGATCGAGGCTTGATAGATATTGAT
>NZ_JADEXF010000055.1 GCF_015207245.1 Nostoc cf. edaphicum LEGE 07299 | reverse complement strand
ACATTATCTGGTGCGAGGTCGGTCAAAAATTGCTCAAACTTATATGAAAGAGGCGCACTATTGCTACGATCGCTGGGGCGCAACCGCTAAAGTTAAAGACTTAGAAAAACGCTATCCACAGTTCTTTTCTCAGTCGTCTAGAGCCGCTTCCACATCAATTCCTATTACTGCTGAAACTATCCCTAATCCCTTCCATACCGCTTTCGATTTAGCAGCAGTGATGAAAGCTTCACAGGCGATTTCTCGTGAAATTGAACTGAAGCAATTGCTGCGATCACTGATGCAAACTTTAATTGAGAATGCTGGCGCACAAACCGGATATCTGATTTTAGAAAACTCAGGAGAATGGTTGATTGAAGCGGCTTGTGAACTCAATACCGATGAGAATGCTTGTGCGACTCAGGTGTTACAGTCTATTCCAATTGCCAATCAATTGCCAGAATCAATCATTCAATATGTGATTCGGACTCTAAAGCCTGTCACCTTAAATGATGCGACTCGTGAAGGTGCTTTTATTAATGAGCCATACATTCAACAGAACCAGCCTCAATCTATTTTCTGTTTGCCGCTGCTGAATCAAGCCAAGCTGGTCGGTGTATTGTATTTAGAAAATCGGTTAGCAACTGGAGTATTTACACCAGAGCGATCGCAGGTCTTGCAGCTATTATCGACCCAAGCAGCGATCGCCATCGAAAATGCCAACCTTTACTCAGAACTACAGGCTAAGGAAAGCAAGATCACGCAGTTCCTCGAAGCGATTCCGGTGGGAATTGCGATCGTGGATGCGACGGGTTGTCCTTACTATGCCAACCAATGCGGCAATCAACTCATGGGCAAAGAAACTGATACTTCCATAGCACCGGAGCAGATATCAGAGGCTTATCAGCTTTATGTAGCGGGAACGAATCAAATCTATCCAGCGGAGAGCTTGCCTGCTGTGCGGGCATTAAGGGGCGAACGCATCAGGACTGAAGATATAGAAATTCGTCGAGATCATGTCACAATTCTACTTGAGGCACGGGGAACACCAGTTTTTGATCAACAGGGCAATATCACTCATGCGATCGCTACCTTTCAGGACATTACAGAGCGCAAACAAGCCGAGAAACTCCTAGCCGACTACAACTGCACTTTAGAGCAACAGGTCGCAGAACGAACTGCTGCGTTACGACAAAGTGAGGCCAATTACCGTAACCTGCTACAAACCGCGAATTCCGTCATCATTTGCTATGACACGCAAGGACGAATTCGATACATCAACGATTATGGGGTGAAACTCCTAGGCTATGAAGAACATCAGATTGTAGGGCGAACCTTATTTGAAACCATCATTCCAGACATCGAAACCTCTGGACGCGATGTCAAACCATTTGTTCACGATTTACTTCGTAATCCTCAATTGTACCCGCAAGGCGAGAGTGAAAACCTGTGCCGAGACGGTCGGCGAGTTTGGATGGCCTGGTCGAATCAAGCCATCTTCAATGACCAGGGAGAGGTCGTTGAAATCTTATCGGTTGGCAATGACACCACCCAGCGTAAACAAGCAGAAGAGGCTTTACAACGCAGTGAAGCTAAGTTCCGAACTATCTTTGAAAACTCGCAGGTTGGCATCTTCCGAGTCCGCCTCTCGGATGGATTAATTCTCGATGCCAATCAACGTCATGCCAATCTGTTTGGCTTTGATTCACCAGAGGAGATCATTGGGCTTGAACACGTCATAGGCTATTATGCAGATCCCAGCGATCACCAACACCTCATTGAGTTGCTGAAGCGGGATCGGGAAGTGCGAAGCTTTGAAGTCCAGATGCGAAAACGAGATGGGACATTGTTTTGGGGGCTTTTCTCTCTTTATCTAAATGCAGACGATAACTACATCGAAGGGGTGATTGCGGATATTAGCGATCGCAAACAAGCAGAAGCCGCTCTACAAAATAGTGAAGAACGGCTGCGCCTGGCACTAACAGCCACAAATCAAGGACTCTACGATCTCGATTTAAAAACTGAAGAAAGAATTGTTAACCCGGAATACGCTTTAATGCTGGGCTACAATCCAGCAACATTCCACGAAACCATTTCTGAATGGATTGCTCGTTTGCATCCTGATGACAGAGAATCAGTTGTCGCAACCTACCGTGCTTACATTGCTGGAAAAATCCCTAGCTATCAAGCAGAGTATCGCCAGCGTACCCAGGATGGTCAGTGGAAATGGACTCTTTCTGTTGGCAAAATTGTTGCCTGGGACGAATCAGGTCAACCCATGCGGATGTTGGGAACCCACGTTGACATTAACGATCGCAAGCAAGCAGAAGCAGCCCTACAAGTCTCAGAGTCAAAGCTACGGACTCTAATTGAGGCAATTCCCGATCCATTGTTTGTATTCTCTGCTGAAGGGCGATTCCTTGAAATAATGGTACTGGAACGAAATCTGCTATGGCAACCCTTTGAGGAGATGATTGGTAAAACTATGCATCAACTCGGAAGGGAAGAAGCTGATGAGTTTCTAGGTTATATTCAGCAGGTACTGAGAACCCAACAAATCCTCACGGTCGAGTATGGTGCGTTTCTAAATGGACGAGAAATGTGGTTTTCGGCTCGCATTGCCCCAATCAGCCACGATCAGGTGATTTGGCTGGTGCGAGATATTACGGCGCAGAAGCAAGCAGAAGAAGCCTCAATTTTAGAGGAGCGCAACCGCATGGCACGCGAAATTCACGACACACTCGCTCAGGCGTTTACAGGCATTCTGGCTCAGGTGGGAGCGGCAAAACAGGTGCTAACGGATGATTTAGAAGCAACTCAGGCACATCTAGACCTGATCAAAGAATTGGCACGAACTGGACTGACTGAAGCGCGGCGATCGGTTGTCGCGCTCCGTCCTCAGCTTTTGGAGGAGGGCAGTTTACAGAGCGCTCTACATCGTCTCATCGCTCAAATCAGGGCTGCTGCAACTGACACCACTCTACATTATGAGATCAAGGGTGCAGTGTATTCTCTACCCACTGAAGTCGAGAATAACCTACTACGGATTGGGCAGGAAGCATTAACTAATGCGATTAGATACGCCAATGCTGACGAAATTCGAGTGGAGCTAGTCTACGATCGCGACCAGTTTTGCTTGCGCGTGAGAGACAATGGACAGGGCTTTGGAGTTGGGAGTATTTCAGCCTCTGAGGGTTTTGGCTTACTCGGCATGAGCGAACGGGCAGAGCGCATCGGCGCACAACTAACGATTAGGAGTCAACCTGGACAAGGAACAGAAATTATTGTCACCGTCAACCCTTGAGTGAGCATTACAATGAGCCAAGCCACGACCATTCGGGTTCTGATTGCGGACGATCACGCCATTTTTCGGCAAGGATTAGCCACGATTATTAACCGTGACCCAGATATGCAGGTGATTGCCCAAGCTGAAAATGGTGAACAGGCGATCGCCTTGTTTCGGGAACACCAACCAGATGTCACACTCATGGATCTGCGAATGCCTGAAGTGGAAGGAGTTGCCGCCATCGGTGCAATTTGTGCTACTGCTAAATCTGCTCGGATTATTGTACTGACCACGTATGATAGTGACGAAGATATCTATCGGGGATTGCAGGCAGGCGCAAAAGGATATCTGTTGAAAGAAACTGAACCTGACGAGCTTCTGAATGCTATTCGTACCGTTCACCGGGGTCAGAAGTACATTCCGCCCGATGTGGGAGCAAAGTTGGTACAGCGCCTCAGCAATCCAGAACTGAGTGAACGAGAACTAGAAGTACTCGGCTCACTGGCGCAGGGGATGAGTAATGCCGATATTGCGACTGCTTTGAGTATCGGTGAAGGCACGGTTAAATCTCATGTTAATCGGATTTTGAATAAGTTAGATGTCAGCGATCGCACCCAAGCTGTAATTGTTGCCGTTAAACGCGGCATTGTCAGTTTGTAGGGTGTACTTTCGATAGAATTGGGATTCTAACTTGAGTTAGAACCAGCTTTCTACTCCACGATGGCATGGCGACTCTATCAATTTGTACTGTAAAACTTTTAACTCGCTATAGACGACAGCTTGAAGGCGATCTCCTATATTGAATTTATGCAAACAGTTATGCAATCAGTGGATTGAATAAGTAAATTGCAAGGTTCCATGCTTGATGTAAATGTAGAAAAATGAACGACGATCGTAGCCACAGTTCCTTACTTGTACCCCCTTCAACCCAGGATTGGATGCGAGGTGTGCTGAGTGCTAAGGTCGTGCTGGTGATGTATGGAGACTATCAATGCTCTAAAAGTGCGGATGTTTACAAGCTGATTAAAGTGCTCAAAGGAGAACTTAGTGCTTCTTTTGGAGAGGATGATTTATGCTTTATCTTCCGTCATTTTCCGCAAGCACAGATTCATCCCCAAGCTCAACGGGCAGCCGAAGCAGCCGTTGCCGCCGCTGTCCAAGGACAGTTTTGGTTAATGAATGATACTTTATTTGCCCATCAACAAAAGTTGGAGAATGGTTATCTTGTCGAGTACGCCAATGATTTAGGGCTTGATATCCCTCAGTTTCTCAAAGATCTGTCTAAACAAGTGCATATTGATCGTATCAATAAAGATATTGAAAGTGGATGCAAGAGTGGAGTCACGGCTGCTCCAGCCCTATTTATCAATAACATTCGATATACCGGACGCTGGAAAATGACAGAGTTGATGACAGCCATGATTGCTGCAAGTCACTAAGCTCTATTCATATCTGACTTGTTTGTTAGTGCTAGTAAGTGATCGAGTGCGCGATCGCTAGTTTTTGCCTGTTTTGTTGAATAAATTGCCAATTTTGAATCATGCTAACAACGCCAACGCCAACCCTTGAATTCAAACACAAAGGCTTGACACGCACCCAATTGCAGCAAGTACTCAACTATATTCAGACTCACCGTCGATCGAGAATTGTCGTTAATTGAACTTGCAGAAGTGATCAACATTAGCCCGACTTATTTTGCAAGTTTGTTCAAACAAGCGATCGAGGTTTCTCCACACCAGTACATAATTCAACAGCGGGTGGAACAGATTTAGCAATAACCTCGATGGCGGATATACGGCGAACTGATCAAAACTCACAAGTTTGCTACCTGTGAGCGGAATGTAGAGCAATGTCCGCCTGGGACATGACTATCACTCGACTAAAGCGCTCTCAAAGCCTGATCAATCCAATTATACCTTCAAACTAATCTCATGAAAAAGATAATTTTGCTAGCACTGGTGGGTACGGGATTCATAGTAAATATGCCCTTTACAGCACAGGCACTAGATTCAGAAAAAATTGGTCATAACCTTGACCGAGAGCCGAATATGTCAATCGCTCAGTACGATCGCGATCGTGACGATCGATATCGTGACAACCAATATCGCGATCGATATCGTGATAACCAGTATCGTGACTACCAGTATGGTGACGACCGGCGCGATCGGCCATTTGTGGTTTATTACCGCAGCCGTGACGATCGGAAATGGATTTATGAGAGTATCCACTACAATCGTCGCGATGCCCGACGTGCTGCCAAGCGACTGGAGCGGCGTGGTTATCGAACCCTAATTTTAGGATAGAGCCGTTGCAAACTATGAGTTGCCAACACCTAAATCCCACTTGCGGGCTGCCAAGCGACTGGAGCAACGTAGTTATCTAACCTACGTTCAAGTGACAGCAAGCCAGTAGGGGGGGCAATGCCCACAAAACCTTACTGTGAAGGGTTTTACAAAATGGTGGGCAATGCTCACCCTACTACTTAGATTTTAGGAGAAATAGGAATGATACTTCAGAATAAGGTGGCGTTAGTCACCAGTTGGCATTGTGTCTACCCAGTATTCTGATGTCTCTAGAGATTAAATCAATGGCAGTTTTGAAACAATTTGTGATTCTATTTGTGTTGGGCATTGCGGGAATTGCGATGTTTACGATTACGTCGGTTCCATTAGTTGAGCAACAGTTGGCAAAACTGTCTCCAGAAAAACTGGCAAAAGTTCCGCCACTGTGGGTTTTAATGCTGCTGCAAGGACTACAGTATACAGTTCCACTGGCAATCAGCATTCTAATCGGAATTGGCTGTGCCTATCGCGTTGGATTACGCTCACATTTGATTGACTACTGGGTACTTCATACCCCTAAGATTCCATATTCTGTCATTGAGATGAAATGGAGCTTGGGTGTAGGTGCAGCGACGACGATCATTATACTGTTGCTAGATCGGTTCATGAAACCTGCTCTACCTGAAGCACTACAGGCATCCAATAACACAGAACCGAATTGGCTGAGTTCACTTACAGCAATGCTTTATGGCGGCATCACTGAGGAAATTCTGATGCGCTGGGGCTTAATGTCGCTGCTTGTTTGGATAGCGTGGAAGGTGTTAAAACAAGGCATTACGTTACCAAGCCAAGGAATATATCAAGGTGCGATTGTGCTAGCAGCGCTGGTATTTGGACTTTTGCACCTACCCGCAACTGCCGCGATAGTTCCACTCACTCCGCTTGTGATTATCCGAGCGATATTACTCAATGGGATTGCTGGCATTGCTTTTGGTTGGCTCTTTTGGCAATACTCGCTTGAGGCTGCGATGTTATCCCATGTCAGCTTTCATGCCTTTTCCTTTGCTCTTAGCCTAATGCTTGCAAGATTTGTCTAAGCTTTTTTCTAAAGCGATTTCATGATTATTTCAAGAGAGAACAACCGGACTTAGATTTTAGGAGAAATAGAATGATACTTCAGGATAAAGTGGCGTTAGTCACTGGTGGCACATCGGGAATTGGTCGTGCAACGGCGTTAGCGTACCCCTACGGGGAAGCAAGCTACGCGCAGCGTTTCGTTGGCGCAGCCTCTCGTAGAGAAGGAAAGCTTAACGTTCGCGTAGCGTCTCGCAGAGAAGTTATCGCTTTCGGTGCTGCTGGAGCAAAGGTCGTATTCTCTGGCAGACGCGACGCAGAAGGTGAAAAAACCGCCAAACTGATTCGTGAAACAGGCGCTGAATGCTTATACGTCCATTGAAACAAGTTCACTAACATCACAAGAATCTGAAAGAAGTTGAGTGTTGGAACTAACTACACTCAAGTGAACTAAGACGAATGGCACTAAGTTAAGATATAGCCCTTGCCCTGACTGGTTCCCAGCCTGGAGGCTGGGAATCCATCCTGGGAGGCTCCGCCTCCAGTGGCTTGACCAGAGGCAGAGCCTCTGGCAATACATTCCCAGTCTTCAGACTGGGAACAAGGCGAAACGATGCTACATAAGCCTTTGGGCTTTTCTTAGTGCCATTCGAACTAAGACTAAGACAATTCAAGAGAGTAGACAAATTGTTTCTTATGCTGACTCTGGTGTGTTGAGATCCAAACTCGTGCTATCGGAGGCGATGTGTTGCGCTGTGCTAATAGATTCTAAGAATTGTAGATTGTTAAATCTATGATTTTAACAGGGGCGTGTTGATATGGAAAAAGGAAGATTGATAGCATTCAGTGATGGTGTCATCGCCATCATCATCACGATTATGGTACTGGAATTGAAGGTGCCCCACAGAGATGATTTAGCTGCATTACGTCCGCTAATTCCCTCATTTCTAAGCTACATCCTTAGCTTTATTAATTTGGGAATTTATTGGAATAACCACCACCACTTATTTCAGGTAGCGCAATATGTCAGCGGTCGAGTTTTATGGGCTAATTTGCATTTGTTATTCTGGCTGTCGCTTATTCCCTTTGTCACCGCCTGGATGGGCGAAAATTACTTCACCGCGTTACCTGTTGCCTTTTATGGTGGTGTGCTGTTGTTCAGCGCAATTGCTTATTTAATTCTGACTATGACTCTGATTGTTCACCACGGTCAAGGCTCGGTAATCGCAACTGCCATCGGGAGAGATTTTAAGGGCAAGGTATCAGTGGCGATCTATGCCGTATCGATTCTCCTCGCCTTTGCTAATTCATGGTTGGCTTTTAGTCTCTATGTATTAGTAGCAATGATGTGGTTGATTCCAGATCGCCGGATTGAGAAAGCAATGCGCTGATAAAAGTATCGTCAGATCGCCATCTATGCCAATAATCTACAAGATTTACAATGAGGTTCAATCGCATAGACTCACTCAATTCGCTCATCTCAGAAGTAATCAATGACTACCACAGCACTCCATCTCATTCACGATGTCAAACGTACTAAACAAAGGAACACAATGAATAAACCAAAGTTTTTTGTCACCCCCGGTTATGGCGAATATATGCTGAATAAATTGCATTACTCGCAAGCGGTAAAAATTGGCGATCGCGTGGAGACATCCGGTCAAGGTGGCTGGAATGACGATCTGCAAATTCCCGAATCGCTTGCGGATGAGATTGCTCAGGCGTTTCGGAACGTGGAGCAAACCCTGGCAACAGCTGGGGCGGGTTGGGAGCACGTTGTTCACGTCAATTCTTACCATGTTGGCGGCTTGCCCCCAGAGGTTAACGATGTGATGGTCAGGCTATATCGCCATTATATGCCCAACCATGCCCCAATTTGGACACAGGTAGGAGTTGCGGCTCTTGGACTGCCAACAATGCGGATTGAGATCCGCGTTACTGCAATTATTCCGTGAGTTTTGCACAAGCGGCAACGGGCTATTGCGAAGTTAGGGAGTTACCTCCGCTGAGTGGTATCGAAATCCCGTCACTGTTTACTCTACAACAAGGATAATTACCACAGATGGAATCTATGAAAGCAGCCGTATTAACTGCGTTTGGTGATGCTGAGAAGTTTAAGATTCAAACTGTTCCTATACCAACACTGAAGGCGAATCAGGTGTTAGTCAGAGTTTGTGCAACCTCGATTAATCCGGTCGATTACCAAACTCGTCGTGGTGATTACAAGGAACTGGTTCAATTACCCGCCATCCTTGGAGTCGATGTTTCAGGGGTGATTGAGGCAATTGGCGAAGCTGTGACTGATTTCAAGGTGGGAGACAACGTGTATTACTCACCGCAAATTTTTGGAGAATTCGGTAGCTACGCTCAGTATCATGTGGCTGATGCAGCGATTGTTGCATTGAAGCCTGCAAATCTATCGCACATTGAAGCAGCTTCTTTTCCGCTTGCAGGCGGAACGGCTTGGGATTGTCTAGTGACTAGGGGCAATCTACAAGTTGGTGAAACAGTTCTCATCCATGCGGGTGCGGGTGGAGTGGGTTCGATCGCAGTTCAACTCGCCAAAGCGATCGGGGCATACGTTTTTGCGACGTGTAGTTCTAGAAACCGAGATTTCGTGACAGAACTGGGCGCAGATCGGGTGATTGATTACAAAAATGAAGATTACGTAGAAGTCATTCGTCAAGAAACAAATGGACTGGGTGTGGATTTAGTTCTAGATACGATCGGCAAAGAAACAATTCAGCGTAGTCTAGAAATCATTCGTCCCTTTGGCAGGCTTACAAGCATTGTAGACATTGCAATACCGCAATCGCTTCTTGAAGCATGGGGTAAGAATCTGACGATTCATTTTGTTTTTTCACCCCAGTACCGAGCAAAATTAGAGGCGTTGACAAAACTCATCGAGCGTCATCAGCTTCGCCCAGTGATTGATTCAGTATTTTCTTGGGATCAGGTCGTTCTGGCACATCAACGTCTAGAGCAGGGAGGAACACGGGGCAAAATTGTGCTGAAATTTACAGAAGATTAGACCAGCTTTACGAGGTTGGTAATTGCTAAACGGATCGGAGTTTGATTTTGTGCTGAAGGTCAATATTGATTGGAAC
>NZ_JADEXF010000054.1 GCF_015207245.1 Nostoc cf. edaphicum LEGE 07299 | reverse complement strand
CTTTACAGAACTATACAGCGTAAATAAGAATAATAACTTAACCAAAGTAAAATTTTCCTGAATACAGCCAATTAATGCCGTCATAAGGAAAAGCAGTGAGTAGAGGAGAGAGAAAGCGATGAGGGACCCTTATCTGTTGGCAGCAGGCTTGTTAACAGGATTAGCAATACCAGCATCGGCTCTTCCACATCTGTCAATTGTCCTGCCAGAAAGTTCTAGATTCCTGTGGGATTTAAAACAAGGTTCGCAGACAATAGCCAGTACAAAAATTATCAAGAGCGTTGATCTCTCCTTACCCGAACTCAGCGGCCAAGCGTTCCAACCCCTAAAAAGTTCGCAGCCAATAGTAAGTGAGAAAAACGTCCCTAGCGTACCAGAATTCAGCAGTCAGGGATTACCAGCCACAACAGAGTCATCACTTAACCCCAGTACCCAAGGAGCTGGTCTATCACTGACATCTGGCAATCAACTTTACTACCAAAGATTGGCGGCTCTGAAAACAGGTCAGATTTATACACGCGTAAATAGTGATAATTTGCAATCATTGTGGGAGTCGATCAAGAAACGTCAGCTAACTTATGATGACTGGAAAAGTTTATTAGCTTTAGAAGCAAGAGCGATCGCCCAAGGTCAAGGTGCCAATCATCTAAGTATTTTAGTTGGTGATTCTTTGAGCATGTGGTTTCCCAGAGAAAAACTGCCTGCTGGTAAATTGTGGCTGAATCAAGGCATATCTGGAGATACTTCTAGTGGCGTTTTAAAAAGATTGGGTGCATTTTCAGCAACACGGCCAGATGTTATTTACCTCATGGCTGGGATTAACGACCTACGAAAAGGTGCTAGTGATGAAACAATTTTGCATAATTATCGCCGGATTGTCCGGCGTTTACGCCAGACTCACTCCAAAGCTCAAATTATTGTCCAATCAATTTTGCCTACTCGTCTACCAAAAATTTCCAATAGCCGTATCCGTCACTTGAACATCCAACTAACCGTGATTGCTAAACAAGAAGGTGCTAATTATCTCAATATTTATAGCTGGTTTACGGATATAGAAGGCAATTTGCGCCCAGAGTTGACCACAGATGGGTTGCACCTGTCTCAAGAGGGATATGATGTGTGGCGAACGGCACTACAGCAAATAGAATACACACTCACTCAGCGGGAGTAATTGAGCGATCGTGCCAATACTTGGAGCGATGTCTACGACGGGCTGCGCCTACGCAATTTTTAAACTTATGGAAGTTACTGATACTGATGCCATCAACATACGTTCTGTAATTGAATACCAATTGGCAGCCTTTAAAAAAGATGATGCCCAAGGCGCTTTTGCCTTTGCTAGTCCGGCGATACAGGCGCAATTCGGAACCCCAGGAAATTTTATGCAGATGGTAAAAACAAGCTATCCAGCAGTATACCGTCCTCGTTCTGTATTTTTTGAGAACATAACAACCATCCAGGGAAATATAACTCAACCAGTGCTGCTACTTGCTCCTGATGGAGTTCCCTTGAGGGCTTTATATTTTATGGAAAAACAGCCCAATCATATCTGGAGAATTAACGGTTGCTTTCTAGTTTCTCTAGAAAGTAAATAAACTCTATATTTATTGAACTAAAATTCTATACTTTAACGCCCAAGGCTTCCCTATTTAAAACCTGATTTAACTTACCGCTACGATAACCTTCTAAATCTAAGGTTACGTAGATAAATCCAAAATCTTGAAATGCCGAAACTAGTGTTTGTAAATCGTTAGTTAATACAAACTCTTTGATTTGTTCTGGTGGTAATTCAATACGTGCTGTATCCCCTTCCGATCGCACGCGTAAATTCTGCCAACCTAGCTTTCGCAGATAAATTTCTCCTCTGCCGACTCGTTGCAACTTAGCGACAGTAATCTCTTCACCGTAAGGAAACCGGGAACTGAGACAAGGTTGAGCAGGTTTATCCCACCAAGGTAAACCGAGTTGTTGCGAAAGCTGGCGAACTTCAACTTTGGTGACACTCACTTCTGCTAAAGGCGATCGCGCCCCTCTTTCCTTAGCCGCCTGAATTCCTGGGCGATAATCATGCAAATCATCAGCATTCACCCCATCCACCACATAAGGATAACCCAACTCTAAAGCTAAAGGTTTGAGAGTGTCGTGCAACTCACTTTTGCAAAAATAACAGCGGTTAACAGGGTTAGAGGTGTAATTGGGATTTTCCATCTCGTGAGTCTGGACGATTTTATGAGGAATCCCAATTGTTGCAGCTTGAATTTTGGCGTCTTCCAATTCTTCTGGTAACAGTGAAGGAGAAACAGCCGTGACAGCCAAAGCGCGATCGCCCAACACATCATAAGCAATTTTGGCAACCAAAGTGCTATCAACGCCCCCAGAGTAGGCAATCAACGCCTGCTCCATTTCTTTAAATAAGGCTCTTAATTGCTCAAATTTTTCTGTCAGCATCATTTCCCCATCCTGCCACAACCCTACAGCACCCAATCATTTATATTGTAGTCATTACTTTTGGGGCATGGGGCATGGGGCATTGGGTATGGTTATTCTCGTTGTCTCCCTCATCTCCCCTACTGCCTACTCCCCATCAACCGAAGTTGGTGCTTGACTGTACTTAGCTACCAGACTGGCTAAAAGTGGTAAATCAATTGGTTTAGAAATATAGTCATTTACTCCAGCAGCTAGACAAGTTTCGCGATCGCCTTTCATCGCCATTGCTGTTTGAACAATTACCGGAATCGTGCGATATTGCTGATGTTCTCGCAGTTGTTGTATTAAGTTAAGACCATTTTCATCGGCCAAACAAACATCCATTAAAATTACCGCTGGATCTAACTGTCTTAGGGCTTCCCACATCTCGTCAGCATTCTTAACCCAAGTCACTTGATATCCCAATTTACGTAGATAAATTTGCATCAAATTAGCATTGGGTAAATCATTTTCTACCAGCAAAATTTCTACAGAGGAACTAGGTGTCAAAGGCAGAGAAAATGAGGAAAAATTTGCTTCTTCTGCTTCCTCATCTTCCCCTGCTTCCTTATCTACCCTGACTCCCATCTCTTGCTTAAGAGGAAGTACAAGAGTAAAACGGGAGCCACGATCTATTTCAGATTCAACTTTCACCCAACCACCGTGAATTTGGGCGAGTTTCTGAGTCACTGCTAAACCCAAACCAGTACCTTCAATACCATCTGCTACGGCCTTGGCAATTTGGAAATATGGCTGAAACAGTTGAACTTGGTCTTCCTGGGAAATGCCAGTGCCAGTATCCCAAACTGTAAAATGCACAAATACACCTTTGGAAGCAATCTGTAAGCCAACACTTCCTTTACTGGTAAACTTTAGGGCGTTGAAGAGTAAATTCAACAACATTTGTTTGAGTCGTAAGGGGTCAGCTACTAAGGTTGTAATATCGGGTTCAAGTTTTAGACACAGTTTCAAACCTTTATTAGCAGCTTTCTCTTTCACCAGTGCCAAAACATTGCTACACAATATTGGCACATCTACTGTTTCCCACTGTACTTCTAGCTGATTTGCTTCAATTTTAGAGAGATCCAAAATATCGTTAATAAGAGCAAGTAAGTGTTTACCGCTAGACTGAATGATATTTAAATACTCTTGCTGACGTTCTTTAGTTGGTTCGTACCCTGGAGCTAAAAGCAGATGGGTAAACCCAATAATGGAACTAAGCGGTGTGCGAATTTCGTGGCTGGTGTTTGCCAGAAACTGATTTTTCAGTTGATTAGTGCGCTCCAATTCTTGATTAGAGTTACTTAACTGTTCACACCGTTGCGGCCAAGACAGGATGTGTCTAAGTTGTAGCAAGGCTGTAGTACAGCAGTTGGTAGACCTTGTTATCAATTGCGATCTGAGTTGAGCTTGCGATTCTATAAACGACTCATGATCAGAACTTAAGGGCGCTGTGGCAAGAATTAGCCAGCCGATAATGCCAGAATCATCCGCCAACCGCCAAGCGCTCGGTAGTTGCTGATTCTCAAGCTGTTGCAAATCTTCAATTTTTATGACTTCTTGCAATCTCAACAGCAGCTTTTTTTCTGCTGTCAGCACTTCTAGAAATAAAGGTGATGAATTTGGGGATGGAGAACGAGAAACATAACAAACTGTGGCAACAGTTTCTTGTGGTTGACACATAGCGATGCCTACGGCACATTCTGTAAGTGCCAGATTACTGCTGTGAATAGCACTGTTAATCTCGTTAACCACGGTTTGGAAAATTTCCGCTTGTGCTGCTTCTGACTGTGGGACAGTGTTACAAGCAGAAAGCAAGCAATCATTAAGGCGACTTTGCAACTGATTTAAGCTGCTCTCCAGCCACAGCTGCGCGCGAAGTTGCTCAATTGTTGTCAAAAGTTTTGGCGTTGCATCTATCAGTGATTTCTGGTCTGGTAAGCTTGAATACTGCTGCATGGTCAACTAGACCGCTGAACAAGTTTAGCTACGCATAAAAATCCCAACAGGATTTTATGTATATTAGCGGACAATTCTTTTTTATTTATAAACGATAACTTATGTTGTTATAAACCATAACTTATGATGTCGAGTTTAGCAGCTACTCCAAAAAAAAATTATTGTATAAACCACTAACCTAAAATTTTTTCAACGCAACTGAAGATTTATGGATACACAATTTGCCCAACTAATCGTAAATGGGATTGCGGTGGGGAGCATTATTGCTCTAGCCGCAGTCGGACTGACTCTTACTTATGGAATTTTACGGCTATCGAACTTTGCTCATGGTGACTTTCTCACTTTAGGAGCCTATTTAACTTGGCTGATAAACACCATTGGAGTCAATATTTGGCTGTCGATGATCCTAGCGGCGGCGGGAACGGTAGCAGCAATGCTGTTATCGGAAAAGTTACTGTGGTCAAAGATGCGCTCTATCCGTGCTACTTCGACTACGCTGATTATTATTTCTATTGGACTTGCCTTATTTCTTCGCAATGGGATTATTTTTATCTGGGGTGGCAGGAACCAAAATTATAATTTACCTGTTACTCAGGCTTTAGATATTTTGGGTTTAAAGATACCGCAAAATCAATTATTGGTATTAGGGTTGGCGGTGTTAGCAATTTTGGCGCTGCATTATCTGCTGCAAAATACCAAAATTGGTAAGGCGATGCGAGCAGTTGCCGATGATCTGGACTTAGCAAGGGTTTCAGGTATCAATGTCGATCGAGTAATTTTCTGGACTTGGGTAATTGCTGGCACTCTTACGTCATTGGGCGGCAGTATGTATGGGTTAATTACAGCTGTGCGCCCGAACATGGGATGGTTCCTAATATTACCATTATTTGCCTCAGTAATACTTGGGGGAATTGGCAACCCCTACGGTGCGATCGCAGCAGCTTTTATCATTGGCATCGTCCAAGAAATCAGCACTCCTTGGCTGGGTTCACAGTACAAACAAGGTGTAGCACTGTTGATCATGATTTTGGTGCTGCTCATTCGTCCCAAAGGTTTATTCAAAGGAACGATTTGAGCAGCACCACTCCACTTCTAATTATTCAATAATGTGGAAATACCAGGCTGCTACCAGGAAATTGATAGCTAACAAGAATATTGCCCAGCCTGTGCGATAGGCGTAGGGAGGTTTAGCTCCACTGTCGGCAACTGGTAAATCTGCCGGATTCTTCGTTGTTTTAGAGGTCATAATCCGATTCTCCTAATGTCATGACTTTTTAAGAAATACCAAACTGGCGTACCAAATACTCAAATTCTTTAAGAATATTTGTGTGAAGTTGGGCATTGGGCATTGGGCATTGGGCATTGGGCATGGGTTATTCTCCTTGTCTCTCCCTATTCCCTACTTCCCACTCCCTACTCCCTATTTTTAATGACTATTGTTTTGTATTAATTCAGACTTGGCTCGGCTTTTATAGCGTTTAGATACTTCTTGTTCGGGATCGATACCTTCAAAAGTTGGGGGTAGCCAAACTCGCAGGAATAGTAGAACTCCTAACACTAATAAAAAGGCACAAGTTGCTAAAACTTGACTCCAACTTGCTTCTAGAACACCTTTAACAATGACTTCTCGCAAGGCGGAAACGATGGAAACTTCAACAGCTACTCCAATAGATACTCGATGTTCTTGTAGGTAAATAATCAGCAGTCGAAATAACTCAACTAAGATAAGTAAAAAGAGAATATCAGCAGTAACAGCATGAAAATCTAGAGGTGGAAGTAAAGAGAGAAACATATCTCTCACCTGAAGCACCATAAAGCTAAATAAACCAATACACAAACAAATCACAATCACATCTTGAATAAATTCCAAGGTTCGCACGACGCGCCCACGATTTATTTCGTACATCGTAATCGGGGTATTTTCAACAGATTTATACATAGTTTTTTGGAAGTTGTAGAGACGCGATGAATCGCGTCTGTGGAGAGCAGGGGAGCAGAAGAATTATTAATTAATGCCCAATGACAAATGACAGATGACAGATGACAAATGACAAATGACAAATGACAAATTAGTAATGATTGCCAATTTTGCGGTGATGCGCAGCAGTAAGTGCATCTAGCTTGGCGACTCTTCCAGTTTGGACTATGCTATAAATTACCCAATGATCTCCACAATCCATACGGCTAGTGATTTCACATTCCATGTAAGCTAGAGCTTCAGCTAAAACGGGCGATTCATTTTTAGCTGGATATGTTTTAACTCCAGCAAATCTATCTGCGCCAGGAGCAAAACGCTTGAGGAAATGTTTCATTAATCCTTGATATTTGCCTTCTTCTAAAACATTTAAAACAAAGCGATCGCCAACGTGCATCAAGGATTCAATTGCCCGATCTTTGGATACTGCGATCGCTACTCCTAAAGGCTCAAGACTGGCTTGTGTCACCCACGAAGCCAGCATTGCACTCTGAACTTCTCCTTTTTTGGCAGTGATAATATATAATCCTGTGCTAATCCGCCCTAAAGCTTTTTCTAGCTCGGTATTGATAGATTTAATTTGTTTTATGCTGCGATCGCGGGTCAACCATTGACCCATATCTGTCCCCGCTTCATCACAAAGTTGTTCCGTTGCTTGGGTAGGAATTTCTTTAACTAAGATAGGAGGAAAAGCTTCAGTTAATCCTAGTTCTTGAAACTTATTACGTAAAGGATAAACAGGTTCATCATCTCCTCCTCCCGACTCTAATAAACCAATCGCCTGTTTCTTGTGAACAGCAGCCAAAATTGTACTTAAAGCAGCTTGAATCATCACCGAAGATTGGGGTAACATTGCAATTACTAAACCAGAAGCTTGTGCAACTAATTCTCGAACTTCTTGAGGCTCGGCACTATTGAGGTCTACTAATTCTACTGCCACCCCTGTTTTCGCGCATCCATGCGCTATGGAACGGACTAAATGCTCGCTATATCCATAATCCTCAACATAAAATAGAGCCACTAAAGTCTCTGTTTTTGCTTGTTCTAAACTCCAGTTTTGATACCGTCCAAGCCATTCAGAGATATAGTGTTGTAATAAAGGGCCATGTCCTGTAGCAACAGTTGCTATTTCTAACTTTTCAATCCGCTTTAAAGCTGCCAAAACAGACCGGGCATTAGGCCCCATGAGACAATCATAGTAATATTTAAAATCTTCCTCAAGTAAGCTGACATTTTCATCATAAGTGTGGTCATCACAGTAGTGCATCCCAAACACATCGCAAGTGTAGAGTGTAGAAGTTTTATGGTCATAGGTCAAGATTGTGTCAGGCCAGTGTAAGTTAGGTGCAGAGATAAATTCTAATTCGTGTCCGTTGCCTAAATCTAATCGCTCTCCACTTTTCACCTGCATTGATTTAAAAGGCTGGTGAACCATATTTTCTAAAAATTGAATAGCTACCTTTGCACCAACAACAGTAATGGAGGGAGCTAATTGCAAAATATCTTTCACTAAGCCACTGTGGTCTGGTTCTGTATGGCTAATAATCAAGTAATCTATTTTAGTTGGATCGATTAATCCCGCCACTACCTCAAGATATAATTGCTCAAACTTACGGTGAGATGTGTCAACTAAGGCAATTTTTTCTCCTTGAATTAAGAAAGAATTATAGGTTGTACCATTCCGTAAACCAAACTCGATATCAAAACGTTCTCTATCCCAATCGAGACAACGTATAGCAGTCGTTTGAGGAGCAATTTCAACAGTTTCAATCGTCAAACGTCCAGGATTGGAAATAACTTGAGTAAGCTGTGTGAGTGCAACCATTTCTTTTCTCCAAAAGAATATTATCTGGAGCGAGTGTTATGTTTCTTATATTTACCTGAAACATTCAATTAGTAAAATGCCAATTTCTAAAGCTAATCATTAGAAAGATTTATTTATCATTTAGCTTGACTTACCATTGAATTACTCAATGTTTATCATTACTTTTATATTCGATAATGAACGTGAGAAAATGCAAATTCTAAGTTAGAATCTTGTGCAGATGTCGTTAACCTTTATTACTCCTCCTCTACAACAAATCAACAGCGAAATCGCTCGTCACGCTGGTGTTGAACTATATGTGCTGCGCCTGGATCTTATGCACCCGTGGGTTAACGGCAATAAGTGGTTTAAGCTGAAATACAATCTTTTAGAGGCCAAAGAGAAAAACTTCACAACACTGCTAACCTTTGGCGGCGCTTATTCCAATCACATCTATGCAACTGCGGCGGCTGGTAATCTTTTCGGTTTTCGCACCATCGGCGTAATTCGTGGAGAGGAGAGGCTATCATTAAACGCAACGCTGAGTTTTGCTATACAACAGGGTATGCAGCTTGTGTATCTAAACCGCGAAATGTATCGACAGCGCAACACACCAGCTTTAGAAGAATATCTGCGACAAAGTTTCGGCGAGGTGTTTATCATTCCCGAAGGCGGGAGTAATTTAAATGGTGTGCGCGGCTGCATAGAAATAGTTGGTGATGCGACGATCGCATTCGATCGTATCTGCGTAGCCTGCGGTACAGCTACCACACTAGCAGGTATTGCGCTTTCGTTGCATCAAGGACAAAGAGCGATCGCATTTCCCGTTTTAAAAAATGGCGCATTTCTCGCTCAAGAAATCGAAAATCTATTGAAAAATTACCTCGCCTCTGGCTTACCCTCGCCATATAGTTCTCCCGCTTCCTGGGAATTGGTATGTGATTACCATTTTGGCGGCTATGCAAAGGTGAACGATGAGTTGCTACTGTTTAGCCAGCAGTTCACACAGGAACATGGCGTACCCCTCGATTACGTATATACCGCCAAAATGTTTTACGGAGTGATGGATTTACTAAAGCAGGGATTTTTTTGTAAAGGCGATTCATTACTGCTGGTACATACAGGCGGCTTACAGGGCAACGTTGGCATGGAGGAAAGCTTGCAGAGACTTTCTAAAAGCTGAGTTGCCACTTAATTAAATATCAGTTAGCCTTGTATGGAATTTTACTAAAACAAGTAAAATTCACATACCAATCTTGATATTTACTCAAAGTTACATAAGGTTAACTCAATGTTTACATCTACTGAACGGATTAAGTCGGATGATCAGAGTATTGCTCTCTATTTGGAAAATCTTTTATCAAACAAGTATCAAATTCCAACCTTTCAAAGAGATGTCGTCTGGGAGAAAGAGAATGTTAAAAAACTTTGGGATAGTATTTATAAGTTTTACCCTTTAGGAAGTATTCTAATTTGGAAAACTCATACAAAGCTACAAAGCCATAGAGAAATAGGCGGTATAAAATTTACTGATAATTTTTACTCTAATGAGTACCAGTACATTTTAGATGGACAACAAAGAACAACTTCTTTATTAACATCAATACATGGGAACAAGATTGCTAATAACGAAAATTTTG
>NZ_JADEXF010000053.1 GCF_015207245.1 Nostoc cf. edaphicum LEGE 07299 | reverse complement strand
TATCTAGGCATAAATAAATTTAAAGTTTGTAGTAAGGACTTTAGTCCTGATAATCCTTGCTCTGAGCGATAAATCGCTCACTACAAACTAAGAGTTTATTTTATATTTAATTATGTCTACCTACTTATCTCTTTTCAAAATTCTTGTCTGTGCTGAACAGATAGCTGGTTAACACAACAATAGTTTTAATCAACTACTGCTATTACTCAGATATTCCTGGTTCAATCCGTGCCCCAAGCTGAAGAACCCGTCCAAGGTCGTCAGCGTTTCGCCAGGTTTCAATTATCTTGCCGTCGGCAATATAATGAATGAATGTAGCAGTGAATGTCTGTTGACGGCCGCGACTAGGTATGCCAAGAAAACTCTCCTGAATGCAGGTATTAGTCGCACGCACAACAACTTTGTCACCTTCAGCGATTACGTCTTCAATTGTCCATTTCTGCTGGATAGGGCCAAATGAGCCAAAGAGTTTGCGTACCCCTTCAGGGCCAAGGGGAAGTCCTGGTAAACCACCGTGCATTTTCCAATTCGAGGCGGTTATCTCGCAAATTTCTTCGATTTTATGCTCGCTAATAAGTTCCATCCACCGTTGAGCAATTATTTTGTTCTCCTCAATGGAAGACATTGCTGCTGTTCCTCTACTGAAAATTAGGCGAACTCTAGTTATTTATTTAGACAGACAAGATGCACTATTGTCAATTAACTATGGCGGTTCTCGAATGGAAGCAATACACTTTAACCTCACTTCCATTCCTCTCTCCTTTTAGGCTACCGTGTATACACAAGTCGAATTACCCCCCTTAATCCCCCCTTGGAAAGGGGGGAAAAAGAAATGTTGTTTCCTCCCCTTTATAAGGGCTATCCATTACCCGGATCTTTCTCAACATTTACGAGAGTATTCACTCACGCTTTTTCTAACCCTGATTCGTTCGTCGTCAATTCTCAATAAAAACCTAATTTTAGCGAGAAGACTAAGAGCCAATCTGTCAAGTATATTTGACACCTCAGTGTTCAAGATGCCGACAAAACAAGCGTTTCAAGATTGTAAAGAAAGATGTGACTAATGGATAGCTTTTTAAGGGGGGTTGGGGGGATCGAGTCTTATCCGAACCGTATTGGGAGTGAGAAGATGCTGTTAGCGGTAGCGGGGCGTTTAGCCCGTGCTGACTTCTCAACTCTGGCTAACACTGTAATGATTCCCTCTGATGGCGTATATCTGTAGGCATTATTCACAATTTTTGTAACAATGCGACTGAGGCTGAACATAGATAGCAATTCGAATTTTGAAACATTTGTACTGAGATTGGAGTTTTCAAAAGCTTTCAAGCTCGATCCTTTGAATAACATAATGAGAGTTCCAGCCGTTTGAAGTGACTGAAATCACGAGGTATATTAATGGCGTTGGCGTCGCGTCTTGTAGAGAGCGTCTGGGGTTTCCACGCCAGTTCCTAGAACGGGGGAACCCCTGGAACTGACTGGCTCTCCATGAGCGACTGCCGACGCAAAGGCGCTAAGAATCTAAATTCTAGATTTTTAAAAGATTAACTTTCATACCCTATTTAAAGCTTTAAGAGTAGGGATAAGCCTAACGCCGCAAAAGAATCTCCCAGGTAGAGCCACCAACTACACCGTCAGGTTCTAAGCCATAGCGCTTTTGTGCTGCTTTCACCGCTGCTTCGGTTGTCTCGCCAAAGTCTCCATCGGCATCACCTTTCAAGAAACCAAGCTTTTTCAGTTGTTGTTGCAACTTAACAACTTCAGAACCACGTAATCCTATACGCAAAATTGGCAATCCTTCTGAGGTGTATTGAATACCAGGAGTTCGTTTTGTAGTTGTGTTTGACTGAGTTCGAGTAGTTGATGTAGTACGCTGCGGCGGTTTCTTAGTGCTAGAAGTCGTAGGTTTTCTGGGAGTAGCAGGTCTTGGCTCAGGGTTGGTCGGAACTTGGGTTACAGCTTTTTTTGGAGTAGTAGGTTTTGGTCTGGTTGGAACTTGTGTTACAGCTTGTCTCGGAGGGTTGGGGTTGGGATTTGCAAGGTTGGTGAGGTTACTAGCCTGGGTGGGAACAGGAAAATTTGTAGCTGAATTAAATCTTGGCTGGGATGAAGGGACGGTTGATGCTGCTACTGGTTGATTAGGAAAAAGTCGTTGCCAAGTGCTGCCATCAACAATGCCATCTGGATTCAAGCCAGCTGCTTGTTTAAACCGGGAAACAGCACTAGCTGTATTTTCACTATAAATACCATCTACTGCACCAGAATAAAAACCCAAAAGTTTTAGAGCTGCCTGAAGTTCAGCTACACGTTCGCCTTGACTACCAACTTTCAGGCTAGGGCGGTTGATGCTATTTCCAGGATTTACTTGGGCAATTTTTTGTGGGGCTGCTATTGATACTACAGCCGTTGAGGTAATAAACAGAGGCGTAGCAGAAAACAAGAGTATTTCAATGGCTGATAAAGATTTAGACCTCTTTGGCCGTTTTTCCATTTTACAGCGATTTACAGTTGGATATAGTAATTTTAAGTAACTCAAAATACTTGCTGTCAGGCTGCGTTGCATGGAATTCACTCCCAGAATATTCTCATGCTAATGGTACAGCCGCTTGGTCTAAAAAACAGCTGCTGCATTTTCCAATATCTCCGACGGGCGTAGCTGCGGCACATTCTCAGTTCGTGATCGCTCGATTAATTGCTTCTTCTTGACCAACTAAAGACAAGTAAGGCTCTTTTAAATATTTACAAGCTGAAGCGATCGCATCCTTGGCACTCACCGCCGCAATCAATTCTTGAAACTTAGTGTCAAAATCAATTCCTAAGCCCAAAATTTCATACCAGCCGTATATCTGAGCAATTTGCCCGTTGGTTTGTTTACCCAAGGCGTATTGCCCCAGGATCTTATTTTTAGCAGCTTGGAGTGCGCTTTCGGAAACTTCAGTGGTACATAACAAATCTACTTCTGTATGCAGTCCTTCTAGGGCAATGCTGGTATTCTCCGGTGCTGTACCAATATAAACTACAAAGGACGCTGGAAAGAGCCTTGTGGAGTAAAAGGCAGATACTTCGTAAGCTAAACCTCGTTTTTCCCGCAATTCGACAAACAAGCGGCTAGAAAGCCCATTCCCCAAGTAGGTACACAGCAATTTTAATGGGGCGTAGTCTACAGAATTCACTGATGTTCCTAAATAACCAAGCATCACAATTGATTGTTGTGTCTGGACTGGCTTGAGTCTTACCTGCGGTTCTACCTTAATCTCAGGTAAATTCAGTGTTGGTAGTGCCTGAGATGGGGATTGCCAATCAGCAAAAACTTCTTCCACCAATGCGGCTGCATCTGTGGGTGTGACTCTACCAGCAATACTAATTACTACATTATCTGGACGAAAATAAGTTTGGTGATACTCCACTAAATCTGCACGAGTTAAGCTACTCATAGTGGTTTCATCTCCCAGCACTGATGTAGCATAGGGATGATTTTGGTACATTACCTGCCGCATTTGTTCAAAGGCGACATTGAACGGTTGTTCTTTTTGGGAACGAATATCTTGGAGTGCTAAACGCCGTTCTAGTTCGACTTGAGTTTCGGGAAAAGTCGGCGATCGCAAAATCCGTCCTGCTAATGTTAAAATTTCCCCAAAATCGGATGTTACCGTTTTGAAAGATAGCAGAAAATAATCAGTGCCAGCATCTGCACTCAAACTCGCCCCTACAGACTCGACTTTTTCTGCAATTTCTAGGCTAGAAAGTCCATCACATCCTTTTGTCATCACTGCTGATAACAAATGTGCCAATCCTGCTTGCTCCCGGTTTTCGTTACAACTACCGGCACGCACAAAGATTCGCGCTGCAATAATGTCCGCAGCCGGATTTTCTGCCACCAGCACGACAAGTCCATTGTTCAATACGGTGCGATGGATGGGCGATTTTTGCAGCAAGGTTGTCATTTGTCTTTTGTCATTTGTCATTTGTCATTTGTCCTTTGTCACTTGTCATTTGTCTTTTGTCATTTGTCTTTTGCTAATGACTAATGACTAATAACTAATGACTAACATGGTTTAAGTACGGTAACTGCGTAATTCTGGGGTGATAGATACTGTTTAGCTAATTTTTGCAATTCTTGGGCATCAAATGACTGAATCTGCTGGGGATATGTCACAGCTAATTCAGCTTGGGCAATGGTATTGTAATATCCATAAAGCCCTGTAAGTTGATTTGGTGTTTCGGTAGAAAATGCGTACTCATTACATAGCAACCTGCGTGTGCGGGCAAGTTCTTGTTCGTTAATTCCTATAGTCTGCAAATCATCTAAATGAGCGCAAATTAAAGATTCAACTTTCTCCAGATTTTCTGGTTCTAACCAGGCAGTAATTGTAAATAAACTTGATTCTCGTTGTAGAGAAAAACTACTGCAAATTCCCTGTACCAATTGCAAATCTTCTCGTAAATCACGCACTAAACGCGAAGTCCGCCCTTCTGCCAATAACACGGACAAAAAATCTAAACCATAGCCAGTACGGATATCTTCTACTCCGGGTACTAGCCAAGCCATCAACAATCGTGCTTGCTCTATGCGTGGTAAACACAGTTCTTGACGATGAATTCCTGCGATCGCTGGCTTTGTCACTTTCCCAAACTGCGGACAATTCGAGCGTTCCGCAAAATCAGCAAATGAATGATTTACCATTTCCCAAGCTGGTTGCTGGGCTATACCCCCAGCAATTACCACCGTCATATTTTCCGGCTGATAGTGGGCGTGATGAAAACAGCGCATTGCTTCTGGCGATTGCTGCATCAGTTCTTGCTCAGTGCCCAACACTGAACGTCCGTAAGGGTGATGCGGATAGATGCTTTGAATTAGAGCTTGAAATCCTATCCAGTCGGAATCGTCTTGACATGAGCGAATTTCTTCTAGCACTACATCCCGTTCTCGGCTAAATTCATCTTCTGGAATTGCCGCATTGAGTAGTAGTTCTCCCAAGTAGGGTAGAGTATCTTTTAAATAAGGGGCAGCTGTGGTGAGTGAATAATGAGCATAATCATAGCTTGTCGCTGCATTACTCACGCCACCCCGGTTTTCAACTTTGGAATCGAACATTCCAGGGGGTAGGGTCGCCGTACCTTTAAAAATCATGTGTTCTAAAAAATGCGCCATGCCAAACCACGGTTTTGGCTCTAGGCTGGCTCCAGCACGCACCCAAACATCCGCCACCACTACAGGAGTAGTGGGAATTTCTTGATGAATAAAAGTTAAACCACTCTCTAGTCGGAAGACGGAGGCTGGAAATACGGTATTAGTTAGTTGTTTTAACAATTTTTTGTAGTTTTGACCACAATTTAACGCAATTGTGTCATTTTAACTCTGAACGATACCTGATTTAGAATCAAGTTATACAGATTTAGCAGAATTATGCTATTCCTGTCCTCCAGATTACCGAAAAATTAGAAGCGTTATGCATTGAGAGGAAAATCGCAAATTAATTAAAATACTGGAATCTCAATGACAAATTCTGTTCCTTCACCAAGCACAGAATTGCAACTCAACCGCCCATCATGGGTTTCTTCGACAATTTGACGAGCGATGTCTGACGACAAGCCGTTTTGCGTCTACGCGAGTCCCAATCCTGTTCCCTTCCCTACTTCTTTTGTTGTAAACAGGTGATCAAATATCCGCGATCTAACCTCTTCTGACATCCCCTGACCGTTATCTTTGATGCGAATTACCACCATGTTTTGCTCACTGGATACTTCGGTGTGAATCAATATTTGGTGATGATTGGCTTGCGCTTGGGCAAAAGAAAGCACCTCACAGGAAGTATCTAAGGCATCAATGGCCTTAGCGAGGATGTTCATAAATACTTGATTTAGCTGTCCCAAAAAGCACTTAACTGGTGGTATTTTTCCATATTTAGTGATAACTTCAATTGCTGGACGTTTTTCGTTAGCTTTGAGGCGATACTTCAAAATCAACAGGGTACTCTCAATCCCTTCATGGAGGTTACAAGCAACTTTTTCGGCTGTATCGGCTCTGGAGAAAGTGCGGAGACTGATGCTAATATCTTTGATCCTTTCTGAAGCCAGCTTCATCGAGTCTACTAACTTTGGTAAGTCTTCAGTCAGGAATTCTAGGTCAATTTCTTCGCCATGCTCAATGACTGCGATCGCCCATCAGAGTAACTAGCAACTTGGATTAACTACTGGATGCGCTGCGCCTTCCGCCAAACTTGGGGGGTAGTCCTATGATATTGGCGAAACTGGCGGTAGAAATGCCCCTCATTCTGATAACCCACAGCCTCAGCAATCTGATTTACAGATTGGTCGGTTTCTAAAAGTAAGGTACGCACTGCTGCCATCCGGCGCTCGACAATCCAATGATTCACTGGTTTTCCTGTCTGGCGTCGCACTAAGTCGGTTAAGTAAGCTGGAGAGTAACCTACTGCTTGGGCTACATCACACAGAGTAATCGATTGAGAATAGTTGGCTTCGATAAAGTCGAAAACCTCTTTGAGTTGAGGGCAAGTAGGCAAGAGTGATTGGGAATCTGTCGATGTGCCTGTGTCAGTACTTTGGGGTTCTGAGACTGGTGGGGACTGAGCAACATAGCACTGGCGCATGGTTGCTTGTTTTTCTAATCGAGTTGCGATCGCTTCCAACAATTCCTCAACAGTAGAGGGCTTGGTAAGATAGTCGTCTGCTCCCAAATTCATCCCTTGACGAACCTCAGTTTTAGTAGATTTAGCACTGAGAAAAATGAAGGGAATTGTTGCTGTTAAAGGGTTTTGGCGCAACGTATTCAAAACACCATAACCATCTAGTTCTGGCATCAGAATGTCGCAAAGTACCAAATCAGGCAAGTGTTCTTGTGCTTGCTGAATACCAACAAGACCATTTTCGGCTGCGATCGCTTCAAACCCTTCTGCTTCTAAACTGTCTAAAAATATATTTCGGCTTTCTGGCTCATCTTCAATCACTAGAATTTTAGTCATAGTGTCCCCTTGATGTTAAGCGTCAAATGAATTATGAATATTCATAGACTTTCTGGCTGTCCTGTTGCAGAGATTGTCACTGCACTGGTAGGGCAATTGTGAATGTAGTACCTACCCCAATCTCGCTGGTAACTGAAATTTGACCACCATGCAGGTCTACAAGCTTTTTGGCAAGTGCTAATCCCAGTTTAAGAAATAGGTGAGTCAGCTAGTGGCGGATTCTACCGTGCCTATGGTGATATTGAAAAATTAGTTTAACTAGATAGAGCGTCAGCTCCAGCATTACAACGCTCGGCATTTGAGATGATCGTGACATCTCTCGAAAAGCGCCGACAGTAAAGTATTCAGTCCCAGGTTAAACCGTAAAGATTGTGATCGCCCTTGAGCAAAACGTTGCGTACTGACTCTCTTGAATCACGGTTGCCATAGATATTTAGGACTTATGCACTTAGCTTAGATATTGAAACTAAGAATGAAAAATAGGACAACGCCCCATGCTCAATTACAAAATTCCCAAAAAATGGTTAATTTTGCTGACAGTGGCTTTGATCTCTGCCTTGTTGCTGGCGATCGCTTCTTCTGCCTCAAGTATTTATTTATATGGCAGCAGTACTGATAATATCAAGGCAGATGCAGCAATTGTTTTAGGAGCGGCAGTTTGGAAAGAAGAACCATCTCCTGTTTTCAGGGAGCGAATCAACCACGCCATTAACTTATATAAAAATGGATCTGTTAAGACAATCATTTTTACTGGCGGAGTTGGCGAGAGCAATGAACCAGCTGAAGCTATAGTTGGGAAAAATTATGCGATCGCACAACAGGTAAAAGCTGCTGATATTCTTATTGAGACTCAATCTCGCACAACTCACCAGAACCTCAAGAATGCTTTGGAAGTAGCGAATGCTCACCAATTAACTAAGTTTCTTATTGTCAGCGATCCATTGCACATGAAGCGAGCCGTGTTGATGGCACGAGGCTTAGGAATGGATGCACATTCGTCTCCCACACCTACTACCCGCTATCGCAGTTTTCGCAGTCAGATGGAGTTTTTGAGCCGAGAAACTTATTTTTACTTTGTCTACTTAGTATTTAAAATATAGCCGTAGCGGACTGCAACTGAAAATGCCCAAAATTAGAAAATAAAGCTGTAACCTTTTCCCTGTAGAAATTAACTAATATTATCAACCCTTGTAATTAGATAGTTTCAAGGCGAAAACGCTTAAATGCTCTAGCTGCTTCAGGAATTAGCCCAATGTACCAATACCCATTCGTTTCATCTGCAAACCAATTAACTATTGCAAGTGCTGGTTGACCAAATTCATCATCTTTTACTCCAAAAAAATTGCAAAAACTTGCGCCTAAATGGCCAATTTGCCCAGGAGAATCACCATCATATTCAGCAGCCTCAGATAACTCCCAAGTACGTAATCTGCGATTATCTTTCATAAAGTAACAATGCTGATATAACTTATCCAAGATAGCTTTATGTCCTGGGGTTAATCCCTCATAAATTGAATGGAATGCCTCTAGATATTCTTCTTCGGAAAAAATACAACGTTCAGCATATTTAACCACTTTATTATTCCCCTTTCTATTTGCCAGAATACCAACATTGAGGAAAAGAAAGCTTGATGTCAACGGCAATATTTACCATATCTCATGTTTGAAATTGTCAAATCGCAGCAAGAGGTTTATTATACCTTTGCTGCGATTTTAACCTTAATTGCGTGTAGCTTCCAGTAGGCGAGAAAAATAGAAGCGAGTCTTCGTCATTGCCTGTCGTTGCAAAGAAAAGCCATTGCTTTCCAAGATTTTCACCCCATCAGTCTCACGATGCAAATATGCACGAGTGGCTTTACTTGGCCCAGGAAAGAAACTGCCAATTTTCTTGAGTATACTCAGGGCGCAGGTCTTCGGCGCAAAACTGAGAATTATCCGCGACTGTGCCAAAGAACAGAGGTGAGATATCATCTCATCGGCTTTTTCTTGAGGGTAATGGATGAGAACATCTAGGCAAATAACGGTATGGTAGCTACCACTCAACGATTCCAAATCCTGTACGGCAAAAGTAGGATTTTCGGTATTTCCCAAAGTTTGTTTTGCTCTATCTCTGGCTTCTTCTACCATTTTTTCCGAAATATCGGTGGCATAGACTTTGGCACCATCTACTGCCAGGGGAATGCTGAGACTACCGACACCACACCCAGCATCACAGATTGATAGCTCTGGTAAATTGTTATCAGCCTTCAGCCAACCGAGAACTGTATCCACAGTTTGCTGGTGTCCATTGCGGATGTCTAATTGGACTTTGTTGACTTCGCCATCGCCGTAGATTCGCTTCCAACGGTCAAACCCTGTGGAATTGAAATACTCGCGAACAATCGTTTTGTCGTCGGCTGCGTTCATAAACTTCGATTTTTAGGGGTTCCCAATGCTTAAAATTATCATTGATAGGAACCCATAAGAGCGGTCTTCCAGATTTTTCCAGATGATAGTTCGCCGATAAGCAAGGATACTTATGTACATAGAGGAACTCAGGGTGTCGAATTCAAATCCAGACGCGCAAAATTGAAGCTGTACTGGCTTAACAAGCAAAATACTGAATTTAGCTTGGGTTTTATGGCTTTTAGATAGGCTTTTAGATATCCTTTTTGTCTATAACAGCGATTTATTTTGAAATAAATCACTAAGTCGCGATATTTATACAATTACTTTGGATTGGTGTATATTACCAAATTTGATGTTGTAATTTCATAAGCTGTTGGCATTATTTTTCCGTTTAAATCATTGTTCAGCTAATATTTGTTTATTTTAAATGAAAACTGCTATTTTTCTATGGTTTCAGGATTCACGATCGCTAAATACTATTT
>NZ_JADEXF010000052.1 GCF_015207245.1 Nostoc cf. edaphicum LEGE 07299 | reverse complement strand
AGTCCTGACCTTTTTATATTTCACGCCTTTGCATCCCCCTCATTGCAGCCTTGAGTTTACCGACCAAAGTTTTCATCGCTGATTCCTGTGGCTGGCGCGCTACAGGTTTTTGTTGTCCAAAGCCGTCAAACAATTCGTTGAGCTTAACCGTAAAGCCCAAATACGCGCCTCCCGCAGAACGTGTTCCTGAAAAATCTCGGTCATCAACTTTACCAAAGACGTAACCAGCAGAAACGCGCAGGTTAGGCGTGAGGTAGTAGCCTGTTTCCACAACAAAGCCTGTCTCACTGTAGCTAGACTGACTAATTACACGAGCCTCACCCACCAAATCCCAGCTATATCCCAAACGATAGGTAGCGCGTACTTGGGCCAGATTTACTGTGCTAGTACCGGCTAAATCGTTAGCTATGTAAGAGGTGCTGTTACGCAAAGCATATTTCCCATAGAATTCCCATTGCCAGTTAGGAGCGTAAATCGCTTCTAAAGCAAAGGTATGGTCTTGAGAACCCGTACCACTTCCTAACAGGATAGTCTCAGGGATGGTTGATGGATTTTGGCGATATTCATAACGCAATAAAGCATTAAATTTATCGCTATTGGGGTCGCGGTAGGCTAAACCAAGCTTGAGGTTAGCGGTATCTCGCAATCCTGAAAGCTTTTGATTGGAAGAACCGGCTTGTTGATAACGTACCAAAGCTGTGAGAGCCGGAGAAATTTTACCCGCAGCACCTGCGGTAATTACTGTATTACTACCACCAGAAGAGGAACGATGTTCATAACGGACGCTGGCTTGAAACTGCGGATTATCACTGTATTCCAGCCCAACACTGTAGCTATCGCCACCATCAAACCCGATCGCAGATGCTGATTGACCAAAGGCGTACGGTTGGGCATATTGTTGACCTGCCGCCGTGCGTCCGAAGAAGTTGCCGAATACGTGTTCGTAAGCAACGTTCAGCCGCAATCCCGAAGCAATAGTCCAGCGGTTATTTATACCAATTGCACCTTGAGTAGTCATTTCGTTAGCACCACCCAAAATTGAGTAACGACCGGTCAAGGTAGTATCCGCTCCGAGTTTGTGTTCGCCGTTGACACTCAAGCTAGTAATGGAATTACCCGAATATTGACCGCTACTGTAATACTGTTGGGCCAAACTGACGCTGACACCAGGAATTACCGCCCAATTCAACCCCAAAATGGTACGGTCTGGGTAAACAGTATCTTTTTGGGAAGATAAGCTGAGTTCATTTTGGGCTTGGAAGGTTAGGTTTTTAGCTAGAGGAACTGAAAAACGCGATCGCAATTGATCGGAATTACTACTTAAAGTACTATCGGGGATACGGTCTTCCCGACGACGATGAATCCAATCCACATCCAGAGTAGCTTTACCCAAACGTTGTTGAATCCCAGCGGAAATCGTCGTCAGTGAATTATCAACCTTGCTACCAGGTATCGCCTCATAACGTGGTGCAAACAATTCTTCAAAGGTATCTAAGGGTTGGGGAGCAATCCCAAAATTGTCTTCGTGGTCGTATTGCGCTCTGACGTTGGTAGTTGAGGTGAGTTTAGCTGTAACCTGCGCTCCATAACGGGTTTGTCCCGGCACAAAGCTGATAGTGGCATTATTGGCAAAACCCGTATCAGCAAAGCGATAATAGGCACGACCTTGAATCCCATTAGTAATCTTTCCTTCAGCTTCTAAACGGTAAGCATCACCTCTGACCTTTCCCAAAACATCAGAATCATTAGTGGAATGGGCATATTCTGCGATTAATCTACCGTTGTCACCCAAAGCAATCAGCGCATCTGCACCATAGAGTTGAAAGTCGCGCACCCCGTGATTTTCTTGAACGTAAGTTGCTCCTATCCAACTTTCCTGATTAAGTTTGCGGGAAAGATTATATTGCAAACGACCAGCATAGATGCTCCCGTCAGAGTCTTCACTGTCATATTGATAGCTAACAACAATCCGACGTACTAATACTTGTCCGGTTCGATCGATATCGGTACGAAGAATCGGTTCGCGGAATAATAAAGTACCGCGATCGTAGTCGATTTCGTAGTCTGGGCCTCGGTTTAGTTGTTTGCGTTCTAATACAGTTCCAGGACGATTGAGTTCTTCTAACTCGATAAAGACATTTTCACTACCTGCTTGTAATAGCCTGCGAGAGAGGAAGTAATAACCACTAGTACCATCAGGAGCAATGGTGTCTCGTTGAAACCCTTCTAAGTGGTCGCCATAGAAACCTGTAATTTGTAGGTTTCCTAAGTTGTAATTAGCTTTAAAACCGTGGAGTTGACGGGTGATAGAAGTAAATTGCTGCGATCGCCGCGCAAATTCTTCTGTGTTATAGTCACCCCACATCGCATAATCAGGATCGGAGCCAGGGATACGAGCTGAACGCTCAAAACGCAAAAATACACTATCAATGGAAGGAGCGACCACATCAACTTTCGAGCTATCACCGTAGACAGGATAGTTTTGTTCGCTGAATTGGTAAGTTCTAAACAGGCGATTATCGCAGTTGCAATCTTCATTGAGGCTACGAGAACTGTTGTATGCGCCTGTAAATAACCATTCTCCGATCGCACCAGTGGCAAATATCGCTGAATGGAAATCTAATTGGGTTCCGTTGTTTTTGTCAGGAGGGAGGAAATCACGGAAACTGCCATAATAATTTGTACCTCTAGCACCCAAACGTAAATCTATGACTCCAGTAACTAAACTCGGACGGAGTGCCGTTTCAAATTGTAGTTGGGTGAAAGCTTCTAAATCATTAGCGATCGCGCGAATTGTGACAGTTTCCGCCTTCAGTTGCGATCGCAACGTCGCTGTAAATTGCCCCGCTTTCGCTTCCACTTGAAATCCCGGTTCATCGGGTTTGAAGTCTTTCCCGACCAACTCCCCAGCAGTCGGTATGAGGGTGACAACAGCATCACGATTCGAGCGATTGCCAGCTGCATCGATGAATTGGCCCCGAATTGTAGCTGTAGAACGTCCATCCGCTGGGATACGAGACTCAACTGTTTCTAAAGTTAATTGCTGCGGTGCTCCCCGAACTGCGACTTGCACTGTTACAGGGGGTTCTGTTCCTCCAACAACCTGTGCAGAGATGGTGTTTGTACCTTCTTTTAACGAGACACCATACCATGTCTGCGTTACCAAATTAGTGGTAGCATCAGTTTCCGTCCGTCCCACTAAAGAAGGGTCTACCAACGCCCCATTTACCCGCAATTCCACTTGACTACCAGCGGGAAACTGCACAATTACCGTGCTAGCTTGTACGTCTACAACACTGTCAGCCGTCGGAGTCAGGATTTTGATTGCTGTAGAGATAGGGACAGTGGGGGACACGGAAAGATTTTCATTTACCCCTTGTCCCTTTGTCCCCGCGTCCTCTACTCCTGCAATCTTGCGTAATCCTCTAGGCAAACCTACAGAAGTTGCTGGTTGAAATGGTTGTATTTTTGTTGGAGAAGCATGAAATAGTGTTTCAGTATTTTTGCGTTCGTCGTTTTTATCCTCTATTCCTACTGTTTTGCCTAAGTCTCTGGGCAAATTTACAGAAGTTTTTGATTGAAATGGTTGTATTTCTGTTTCACCTAGCTGGACATTTGGAATTTCAGGAGCCGATGCTGAAAAAGTTGAGGCAAATTCGAGAGGTGGAGAATTCAAACCCTCTCTCTCTTTAATACCCTTATCTGCTTGCGAAGGTGACTCAGGGAAAAGAAGGTTTTCACTAGTGATTTCTGCTTTGACAATTGTAATTGTAGGGTACAAAACAAGGCAGAAAGCTACTGGCATTGCCCCCATCAATCTCAGGTTAAATGTAGTTAAACAGTGCAGTCTGGTTTTCATTTCTTGACTGGCTCCTGAAATGTTGGAGTGACAGCGAAGTTCATGCGTACCAAGCCACCAGGCTCTAAATGCACCAAGCGAGATTGGCTATTTCGTTCGCGGAATTTTTCGTTACGAGCTAGGGTGTAACCCGCTACACTGCTGAGGTCTAGTACACCTGTGTGGTATCCAGGTAAGACATTAGCTAAGGAGAACAAACCATTAGGATCTGTAGTGATGCGGTTTCCGTCCTCCAGAAAAATCACTGCATTGGGTACTCCAGGCTCACCACGCTGTTGTTCGCCATCAAAGTTTTTATCAACAAACACCCGACCGATAATCGTGCCACAGTCAGAAACGATTCCTGGACGAATTTTCAATTGGTGGGTTGCTGGGCCATCCTTAGTACTAAAACGGTTATCAGCTCGTTGAGCATTAACGATCGCAGTGTTGCGACCAGTACTACGCAATGCATCGGCTGTTATTTGAGCAGCGTAGGCAATATTCAAGACTTTCTCTGGGAAAATTGTTATGTCTGTGCGGAATGTCACTGTGTTACCGTTGCGTTCTGAAGCGATCGCGACTGGTTGACCATCTAGCTCTCCTTGCACTGATTTCGGCAAGAATTGGAATCCTAAAGGTAGGTTGTCGGTGACAAATATATTATTCAAACCAGCATCAGCGAGATTTCTTACCGACAGGCGGTAGATTACCGTATCTCCAGGTTCAGCAGTAGCGCGATCGCCTGTTTTGATAATCTGTAACTGATTGGCTTGACACAAATTTGTAGTGAATTCAAAGGCTAATAAATCCAGTCCCACTGTTTCTGCATTGGGAACTAAAACAACTGTTTGCTCTAGTCTGGTTTCGCCTGTAAGACTGATTGGTTGACCATCTAGAGAAGTAGCAACATATCGCACAACACCATTACCTTGTGTGCCATTGTTAGCAAGGATTTCAATCTTGACCCGCCGCTGTCTATAAATAGAATTTGGTGGTGGATTAACTACAAAAATGTAGGTTCTACCTGGATCGGTTTGACCCTTATTCGGATCGAGTAGGAAATTATAGACACCCGCAGGGTTATTCGTAACGAAGTAGGGATTACTATTCTCGTTATTTGGCGATTTTCCACCAGGAACGTTGTTATTAGGAATATCTGGTAACTCTGTTCGAGTCAAAGCAACCAAACTGCCCAATTCTATCCCCGTTGGATCGCTAGAGTTGGGTTCGTATACCCCAACTGAAAAACCTGTATAGTCAGGTAAGATTGTGCCAGCACAACCTAAAATCCGTCCTAATGGATCGAGTAAGGGGATAGGACTAACATTGATTTGCTCAGAACTTCCTTGATATTGATAATTGCTAGCAGAATCTGTATAAGTATAAGTAGCTTGATTTATTAATGGCACAGACGCAACCAGATTTTTAGTCTGTTGCGCGATCGCTGGCATAGATATAGTAGTATGCAAAAAACTTCCCAGAAGAACAGTAGCTGTTAACCGTCGCCACCAGCTACCGCTAGAAGTAATTTGCTTTTGGTTTTGAGGACGGTTCACTTACCACATCTCCTCTGAAATGTCAAGCTTGTTGTTAATAAAAGCACTTATTTATTTGGGAAAATCCAGTTAAGCTAAAACTCTTTTAAAATCTCGTTTCCAGGTGGAATCTAAAAATATTCTTGATTGCGGCTATTTTCCGAGTTAGCAAGGTGGCGTGTTAATCAGCGCACTTGGGTTTGATAAGTTGCCTTGACTGTTGTCTTTGCTGCAAGTGATGGAATCTGCAAACGGATATGAGTGTAAGCAATGGCTGGTGCTGGTTTTGTTTCCACTTTGCCGCCAGGAAGAGTAACTTTAACAGTGGGATTTTCGACGAAGCTACGTCCACCATTGATGCTGTAAATTACTTTGGCATTTTTGGCGACATTGGTAGAATTCAGCACGTAGACCATTCCTTTGGGAATAGGTTGATTAAAAGTCAAATTTTTCACTGGGCGATCACTCTGATTTTCGCCACTCAAGGTATATCGCAATACATCTCCTGGTCGTACCACAACTTGACCTTTCAAAGGTTCCCATTTCTGGCTTTGCTTACCCTGTTGATCCTGTGCCACCACTTGCTTTTCTGCTTCTAAACGCAATTGAATTTGCCCTTGAGTTTTGATATTTTGAGCAACAGCACTTTCTGAATGCCATACATTTGCGATTCCCGGAATTTGACTGACAAATGGAACTGTAGCAATGAGAGCGAATGCTCCTAAACCTGCAAGAGAAACACGCTTCATATAAATAACCTCAAAAAAATTCCAGAATGTGAATTGTTGACTTATCTTTCCCAGCTTTTGCTAAGAAAGAGTCACTCCCCTATTTGCTTGCTGTTTGGGGTTGGGGATAAGGTCAAATGGTTCGCAGACTCTTCTATACCAGAGTCTGCAAATTTCGGAGTCCCCAATCCCAACGAATTAGTTCACCTTGCGTTGGAAGGTAAATGTTCTTTGAATACCCGGTGCGATCGTGCCAGTTACAGTATCCACATACTTGGTAACATCAGTGTTTGCCGTAGTTCCAGTTTGGTCAATACCAGAGTTAGTAGCTGGATTACCACTGAAGAATTGGATGGTTGCAGTTCCAGAATCCTTTGCTGAACCAACGATGTTGCTAGTATCTATTTGACCGCTGCTATCATTGTCTCGCGCCCAGTTGTTGGGGCTTTGCGTACCATCTTCAGTAATCACAACTTTGTTAGCATTCAAAATCACATTACCGGTTCCAGATTGAGGATCGGAAATATTTGTGTATTGAATTTGGTACTCAATAATGTTTCCTGGTGCAGGCTTCTTCGGATCGGTACTGAATGTGCCATCATTCCCCTGGACTACAGGTCCAGTTCCTTGTAAGACTCGCGACATTTTCAGCAGTTTCAGGAAGCCAGTATACACGCGATCGATGGTGATATTGGATGAATCAAAGATATTATCGTTGCCAGTATCCTTAATTCCATCACCGTTGGTGTCCGTCGTGTAGTTGTCAATCGAAGCAGTGATGGGTACTGGGAAGCCTCTATTAATATCAGTAGATAACTGCGTACCTGGAGGTAAATCAACTTCCACACCATAGTTGATACTTGCACCAGGAGCAACGTTGGGGATTGTAATTGCTGTACCAGGTGTTGTAAACACTCCCGTTGTACTATTGTAAGTATAAACAGCAGACTGACTACCGTAAGTAATAGTCACCTTCGTATTATTCGGTAAATCTCCTATATTTGTTGGTTTAGTTGGCTCTATCTTCAAAACACCTGAGTCAGTACCACTGTTCTTAACTGTATTGGTGAAACCAACTGATTGAGGGTCAAGTGTAGTACCAAGTGGTGTACCAGCAGGAACGAGAGAAGATTTGTTAGTGAAATCATCGTTGGTTCCACCTGACGGCCCAGTAGCGTCCGGCGCATTTTGCGGCCCATTGAGTAACGCTGAAGCAATAGGCGCTTGCACTGTGAAGACATTCGCCTCACCGCCTGTACCAGTACCGCTGTTGTTATTACCCGTGTCAGTTCCAGTTTCTGGAGATGCTGGAGTAATAATATAGCCATCATCAACGTTGCCGGGCGGTAGAGTATCGGGAATACCATCACCATTGGTATCTGTACCTGTAGGAGGTGTCATACTACCTGGGGAACCGTCATAGTTGCTGGGATTTTGGTCGCCAGAGTCGTCGTATACTGGGAAATTGCTACTAGGTGTTTGACCAAACAATTGAGCGATATTAGCGACGGTTAAGGGTGAAGATGCAGTTGATTCAACAGCTAGCTGAATCGAGAAGCCATTTACCGTTGTACCAGGAGCGATGGAAGTAATAATCGCTGGATTATTGATAAAACCAACGCGAGTGACTGAGGCCAAAGAGGCTGGTGCTGTCGTAGTCCAACTAGCTGTATTAGCATTAGTTGTAACTAGATTAGTGGTGTAGACAGTTTGCCAACCAGGAGGTGCAGTTGGTGCTACTGCCAAATCTGTACCCGCAGGAATCGCATCAGAAACCAAAATATAGTTGCCAGCAACACCATTAACATTGATGCTTGTACCCGTCAAAGCTGCTGGTGTAATTCCCTGTCCTGTGGGATCGTTGGACTCAACTCGCAAACTCAAATCGTAGGTCAATTTATCATCTGTAATCGCAGTTGTGCCAGCATTGTTATAGCCACTGCGAACCTTCAGAATGGTGGCTAAGGCATAGGTCTTCACCGTTAAACCAACCTTAATTTGCTCGGTGGCGCTAGCTTCCCGTGTACCATTAACTGGTGTGCCAGATACCTCACCAGGACTACCATCGGGGTTATCTACGGTGAATACGTCACCACCATCAGGACTCCGCAGTTGGTTTTGAGCATCACCAGGAGTATTACCAAGAGTAACAGTAATGACATCATTGGTTTGAGCGCCAGCTTGTACAGTTACTGGCACACGTACTAACACAGTACCGTTAACCGGAACAGAAGGTGTGTCTACGCCACCTTGAGGGACGTTTATCCAAGTTTGACCACCATCAGTGCTATATTGCAGGCTATTAACTGTACCACCATTTGGTAATGTTCCAGAAACTGTACCCGGCCCAGTTGTTGTCGCTTGGTTGGGAATGTGGAATTTGGTGGGGTCATTACCTACGTTGGTCAAGGTGTAAGTGTAGATTAGTAAGTCGCCAACTGCAACATTACCGCCATTGCTATCTGCAACTCCAGACCCTGTGACGGTGATTCCAGCAACCTCTGCCACAGTGACAACGACAGTATTAGAAGTGGCATTTATAGTTGTCCCTGGACTGTTAGGATCTTCGTAGGTTGCTGTTGCAGTATTACTGATAGATGTACCCGCAGTAGTTCCGTCAGCTAATACGGGTGCGAGAAATTGGAAAAGGCTACCAGTTAATAATGCTGTTGCTACTAGAAATTGGTAAAGTTTACGCTGCTTATTTACGGATTGATTTCGACTTACCATATAAGTAGTTTGTTTGCTGAACTTGTATCTCGGATTTTGAGACAGGATAAAGTTCGGCAATTCCTTTTAAGGAATTACCGATTATGGCTGCCCAAAACGTTGAAGTTTTGGGAATGCATATTTCAGGAGTTAAATTATTGACACCCCTGGGAAATTATATTGAGACAATAACCAGAAATAGCTTGTCTAGTGGTTTTACGCTTACCCTTGAGAATCAAAGCTGGCAATCGCAAATATGTGTAATTTATTACTGTATTTTGCCCAGTTATAGATGTAAATAGCAATGTAGCTTTTAAAGCAAAAAAAAATCTTCCGTATAAATAAGTAACTTCTTGAGCTATGAATGAGTGCATCAAAGCTGAAAAATTAACTTTATTGTGGCAACACACATAGCAATTTTAGTGGGTTGATTCAGATGCTAAAAACACTAAAACTTATATATACAAATGTTTTTGAGTCTTTGTTATCAGAAATATATACTGCTCTAAAGAGTTATTTAGATAAAAAAATTGAAGGTTAACTAAGCGATTTAAATCGCTTAAAGAGGATAGCAATTTCAATAAATGCAATTTCGTCATGCAAAAATGCGATTTAATCATAACGTTTTCCAGTGTTAACACTGAATAAAGTAAGCTATTTTATTTTTTCATAACATTACTTGTATGCGTGTAAATACTAAAAGTAGAGATTACTAGTATTAAAGTTTTACAAGAATCATTCCTCTCAATACCAAACATACCCGATATTTTTAGTCGGGTATGTTTGACTGGTATTTTTGCTCGTGTTAGTATCAGGCGACAAGTGACAGACAAACAGGGAAAGCTAGTTTATGACTCAGGCAATCAAAACCCAAACCCAAACCCAAACCAGCACTGCCTACTTTCAAGCCTTGAAGTGTAAGGAATGTGGTGCGGAATATGAACTCAAAGCCAGTAATGTTTGTGAGTTATGTTTTGGCCCGTTAGAAGTTAAATATGACTACAACGCCCTACGTCTGACTGTCACTCGTGAAACAATTCAAGCTGGGCC